>NZ_LGQY01000077.1:0-66338 GCF_003116065.1 Azospirillum sp. TSO5
TAGTCTGCCAGATCAGGGGTGGCTGGTTATTGGACGCCGATCACCCCTGAAACTGGCCCAGTGTTGCAGGCCGATGCACAGGCCCACGCGATCGAAGGCGGCAGAGCGGCATCGGGCGGAGCGGCGTTTGCGGCCAACGTCGTCGCCCTCTACAACCATGAGACCTCCGAGTTCTGCAGCGGCGTCCTCATCACGACGACGGCCGTTCTGACCGCGGCACATTGCGCGACCATGCATGACAAGATCAGCGTGTTGCTCGACGTACCTGCACGCGGCCAAGCCGGACAGGACACGGCGCGGCCGGTTCTACGGTCCATCCCCCATCCAGGCTGGATCGCCCGGCGGCAAGTGCCGATTGATCGCGGCGATTTGGCGCTGCTCCTTTTGGCTGCTCCCGTTCCCGCCTCTTACCGGCCTGCCGTGCTGTTGGACCGAACGGCCAGCACCGGCAGCGGTCTTGTTGGGCCGGGCCAAGGGTTCCACGGCATTCTGGCGGGATATGGAAGTGCGACCTGGTCGGTCGCGTCGGGGGTGGGACGCTTGCGCCACCTCGACCTGGAGGCCGTACTCTGGACGTGGGGAAAGACAGAATTTCTAATGGAAACCAAGGACGGCAGCGGATGCGATGGGGACTCTGGAGGTCCGCTTTACTTGCACACCCCCTCGGGAGGTCTGGCCGTGGTGGCGATCATCAGCCGCAGCCTGTTGAGCTACGGACCTCGTGTCTGTTCCCATCGGCTGGGGCTGACCGATCTGACGCCGTACCGGCAATGGATCGATGAAGTACTCGTTATGCACGGCTCCGGGTTCGCCACATGGTTGGAACTACCCCGGTTGCCAAAGCTACCGGATACTTCCCACCACCACCGTCAATCCTGAGCGGAGCCGATCTGCAATAGTGGCCCCGTCACGCGGCCTTTCGTTCAAACCGGTACACCGCGCAGCCCAACTCCGGAGGCAGCACCAGACGGCTCAGTTCCAAGTCGTGAGTGACTGTGAAATTGTTCTGCCGGCGGTAATCGCGCCAATTGCCCGACGCGAATTCATACCGGCTGCCGATGACAAGATAGAGTTCGACATGGTCGGTTTCGAAGACAAACCGCTCGAAAGCGTTGTTGGCCGGGGGCCACGAGCACAAGACCACCTTGGTCTTGTGCATCCGCAGCGCTGCGCGAGCATCTAATTTGATAACGCTGTCAGAGTATGTCACGGAGGATTGCCAACTGTGACTGTCCGTCGCGATGATCGATACGCCGACGTCCTGCAGGAATCGGGTCAAAGTTCCGTCTCCGGCGGCGATTTCCAGGCAGGGGCGCGAGCCGATCAAGCCCGCCAAATGAGTTATGAGTTCTTTGGAATAGAAACAATAAATACCTTTGGGCTCAACCAGAGGCATGAGCATGTGCCGTTGCCGGATCATCGGCCATATCAACTGGAACCAAAACATCGATACTGGCTTTCGCCTAAATCCGTCGAGAAATAACAGATTACCCATCAAGAATTTATCAATGCATCCGAGTTTTTGCGATTTAACATTCTTCCCCGCGAAGCGTGACAAATCCTTAATGACAAAGGCAGCCATTCTGACTTGTGCAAATCGTGATAAATAAGCTTTATAGTTAGACGAGTTAGGGAGCGTCTTGCTCAGAAGAACGGTCAGATCTTGATGATGTTCTATGGTTTGTTTAGTAAATTCCGCTAAATCCTGAGGGTTTCCGCGTTCGAGAATGCCGCTGATTTTGCGCTCCACGATGCGCCAGTCACGCGGGAGCGACGTGCGCAAGTCCTCCAACGTCCGGGCCTGGCGTAAGCGGATCAGTTTCTTCTCGCTGGGTGTCATGATCGAAGCTCTTTCCTTCCAAATGATCATGTAACGCCGATTGGGTTGCTCACGCTTTGCTTAACAAGCGGAGTACGGGCGTACCGATGGTCGAACAGGGGACTGGAAGACGACCAGCCCGTTTCGGACGTTTGGGCACGGCGCGAAAGGTTGAGAGGCTGCGGGCCGAACGGACGCTACGCCCGGCCCGCGAAGGTTTAGAACCAGAAGCGAACACCGGTGACGAACGACACTGCACTTGCGTCCTCGCCGTGCCGCCGCGTGATGTCGGCGGTCTCGCCGAGCTTGCGCTCCCAATTGACCCCGATGTAAGGCGCGAACTCCCGGGCCACCTCGTAGCGCAGCCGCAAGCCAAGCTCAATATCGGTGATGCCGCGCCCGAGATCGAGTTCCCGCACGCGCCGCGCCGACACATTCATCTCGGCGACCGGTTGGAGGATCAGACGCTGCGTGATGAGCAGGTCGTACTCTGCCTCGAGCCGGGCGCTCAGGGCGCCGTCCTCACTCAGAAAAGCCTGGGCGTTCACGTCGAAGAAATAGGGTGCTAACCCTTGGAATCCGGCAACCGCGTAGGTTGTCTGCGGCTGGGGCCGCACATCGTGACGCACACCGACCTGGACATCCCAGAACTCCGACACCAAGCGGCTGTAGAGAAGCTGGAACTCGGCCTTCTCGGCTCCGCCCTCGACTGGCTTGCTGCCTTTCGCATTGAGCCAGAGCTTGTCGGTGTCGCCACCGATGAAGCCTTTGATGTCCCAGTCGAGCGTGTTTTCACCGTCTTTCCAGCGATGCTCGAGGCGGTCGACCAGCAGGGTCGACAGGATCGCCGGTTCCTCGTGGAACTGTTGAGCATGGGGTGGGTCGGCCGCGTTGGCTGCGGTCGCCGTCACCACAAGCGTGAGAGCCCCGGCCAGGAGTAGGACCCGTCTCAGGCCCGATGTGATCATGCGCATGCGTCGCTTCCTGTCAGAGGCTGGCCGTGCGGCGCTCGACGATGAACCGCGTCATCATGCCCGAGGCCATGTGGTAAAGCAGATGGCAGTGGAACGGCCATTCCCCAGGCTCGTTCGCGGTCAACTGCACCGATGTGGTCTGTCCCGGAGGAACGAGAACGACATGCTTTTTGGGCAAGCGGTCCTTCTGACCGTTTTCGAGTTCCACGAACATCCCATGCAGGTGCATGGGATGAGCCATCATGGTCTCGTTCACGAAGCGGATGCGGATGCGGTCGCCATAGGCCACCCGGATCGGCGTGCCCTGGTCGAACTTCGCGCCGTTCAGGGTCCAGATGTAGCGGGACATCATGCCTGTCAGCCGCACAACGATTTCCTGGGTGGGCTCACGAGGGTCGCGGGTTTTGGAAAAGGCCCTCAGGTCGGCGTAGGACAGCGCCTTGGTGCCTGGCGGGGTGGCGGCGTCCGCCCAGCCAAGCGCCCGGTCCGAGCCCTTGGCCGCTCCCTGTTCCATGCCGGCCATGGTTCCATGATCCATGCCCGCCATGGTGCTGTGGTCCATGCCGGGCATCGATCCGGCGCCCATGCCCATCATGGCGCTGTGATCCATGCCTTTCATTGAACCATGGTCCATCCCGGCCATCGGACCCTGCTTCATTCCAGGCATGGAGCTGTGGTCCATGCCCGGCATCGCGCCGTGGTTCATCCCGGCCATCGATCCGTGATCCATGCCCGCCATGGAGCCGTGGTCCATGCCCATGTCGGCCATCGTCAGGATGGTGCGCGGGCGGCGGGCGGGGAGGTCCCCCGACATCCCTTCGCGGGGAGCGAGCGTCGCCCGGGCAAAGCCTGTACGGTCGATCGGTTCGGCGAAGATGGTGAAGGCCTTGTCTTCCTGCGGCAGTACAAGGACATCGTAGGTCTCGCCAACGCCAAAACGGAACTCGTCGATCTTCACCGGCACCACATTCTGCCCGTCGGCCGCCACCACCGTCATCGGCAGGCCCGGAATGCGGACATCGAAGATCGTCATCGCCGAAGCGTTAATGATGCGGAGCCGGACACGTTCGCCAGGCTTGAAGAGCGCCGTCCAGTTGTCCTGCGGTCCCTTGCCATTGACCAGGAAGCTGTAGCCGGTCACGTCGGCCAGATCGGTGGGCTCCATGAGCATGTCGCCCCAGTCAAGGCGATTGCGCACGGTGGCGTCCAGACCATCCCGCTCGGCATCCCGGAAGAAGTCGAACAGGGTCCGTTTCGATCGGTTGTAGTAGCCTTCGCTGACACTGCCGAGCTTGAGTTTTCTGAGCACGGAGGCGGGCCGCTCCGGCGTGTGGTCGGACAGCACCACGACGTAATCGCGGTCGGCGCGAACGGGTTCGCGCTCGGCCGGTTGGATGACGATGGCGCCGTACATCCCCTCCTGTTCCTGTCCGGCGGAGTGGCTGTGGTACCAGTAGGTGCCTGCCTGGCGCAGTTGGAACCGGTAGGTGTAGGTGTCGCCCGGCATGATGGGCTGGTAGCCGTTGAATCCGGGGGCGCCGTCCATGACGCCCTGGAGCAGCAGCCCGTGCCAATGGATCGAGGTTGGTTCATCCAGCCTGTTGGTGACATGGACGACCACCTCCTGCCCTTCGCGCCAGCGAAGCGTCGGGGCCGGGATCGAGCCGCCGATGGCGATGCCGTGACTGGTGGCACCGTCGATCGTCAGCCGGGTGCGCTCGACCGCCAGATCCAGCGTTTGATGCGCCGTCGCGAAAGCGCGGCGCTCGGGGTAGAGTGTCACGACGCCCGCAAGCCCCGCCAGTCCGGCGAGCTTGAGGGCATCGCGGCGGGAAAGCCCGCGCGATGCCGTGTTCATGGAACTCTCCCTCAGCGCGTGAACGCGACCTTGCCGACCATGCCGGACTCGTAATGCCCCGGCATGTTGCAGGCGAACTCCAGTGCGGTTTCCTTGGTGAACTTCCAGGTCAATTCCTTGGTTTCGCCCGGCCCCACGAGCACGCTGTTGGGGTCGTCGTGCTTCATCTCGGCCATGCCCATCTTCGAATGGTCCATGCCGTTCATGCTCGTGTTGATGCCCGTCGGCGTCAGCATGCCGTGCTCAACCATCATCGCCATCTCCTTCTGATGGGCGGCGTGCATGGTAGCAGTGCCGATGTTGAACTCGTGCAGGAAATCGCCTTTGTTCTTGAGAACGAAGCGGACCGTTTCGCCCGCCTTCACCGAAATCGATTCAGGCTTGTAATAGTTATCGCCCAATTCGACCTGCACGACCCGCTTTGCCGAGGATGCCTTTGCCGGCTCTCCAACGGCGGCGGCATGCCCGTGACCGGGCTCGCCTGCGCCTGCAAGGGCAAGCCCCGGAACGGTCAGCAGGGCAATGCCAGTCACTAGGGAGGCGGCGGTCAAAGTACGGATGTTGTGACGCATGAAGATTTCCTTTGGTTGTGTTTCGAAAGCAAGCATGGGCACACCGGGGGCCGAGGCCCGGCCGGAGTGATGTGCGGTGGCGGATGGACGGAAGCCGCGGTCAGGACGGGACGAGAAGCGCCTTCAGCAGCCGGCGGCACCCGGGACGAATGCGATGGACATGCAGCTCCGTCTCACGCTCGGGCCTTCGGCGGCCGCCGGGGTGGGGAGATCAAACGGCCGTTTTGCGGTCCATTGACCACCAGGGCGACGCGGACGCGGGTCCATGCGACGGAGGATACGGCAAACCTGTCTGGTCCATGCGCCAGCACAGAGCACGCCGTCATGCAGCACCCGTCGTCAGGCCCCTCAGGGCTGGGGTCATGGTTGTTGCCAGGGGCTCGCTGGTCGCCGATACGGTCATGGGGAGTGGCGAGCGTGGCGCAATCGGTCGCGGTGTTCTTGGCGGCGCTCTCTCCGATCTGGTGGATCGGGCGGGCCGAGGCGGCGACCGGCGTCATGGACGGAGCGCTTCCTCCCCAGACGAGGAGCAAACCGACTATTGCGGTCAGGAGGAAGCGGATGTCGACACCGGTCACGCCGCACCCTTGCGCAGACCCTGCGGCAGGGAGGCGTCGATGCCGACCGCGTGTACGATGGTGGCCGGAGTCACATCATTTTGCCCTGCCAAGAACCGACGGATGTCATCGTAGCGCACGCGAACATCATCCATGGTCTGATAGTATCCAAGAAGTTCACGCAGGGGAGCCGACATATCCTTGTGGGCAGCTAAAACCGCGACCAGAGCTCCCAGCGATAATCTCTCCTCAATCACTAGATACCCGCCGATGCTGTAGAAGAAGAACGGGGTGAGGTGAGTGATGAAATTGTTCAGGCTTTTGATGAAGAATTTGCGTCGGTAGATCTCGAGCCGTATGATTTGCGCCCGTCTGAGGGAGCGTGAGACAGCGAGGACCGGATTCGGATGCATGCCTTGGCTGCGAGGGTCGGCATCCGCAATTGCGGCCCCGAACGAACGCATTTCCCGTGACCGCTGGCGCGCTAGGGCGCTGACCCGGCGTTGCAGGCGGGGAATCAAGGCGATCTGAACTGGAACCAGCGTCATGGCGGCGGCGCCGAGCACTGGGTTTTGAAGTACCATGAATACTAGGATGGTCAGAAAGGTGCCGCCCTCGAAAGCTGGCGTCAAAAAGGCTTCACCTGCGAAACCGGCGATCGGATCAACCTCCTGCACCAGCACGGGAATGATCTGTGAGGGGGCGCACGGTTTTTTCCCCCGTGACCAAGCCTGGAAGACGGCAAAGCGCATCCGGCGCGTCATGCCTTCCGACAGGTGGCCCTTGAGGAGGTTGATGCCGTATTTGACGCCGCCGCTCACCAGAACGGCTGCGAGATAAAACGCGCACAGTACGAAGAGCAGTTCATAGGAAGTCAACGTCACCCCGAGCACCGCAACCGCCTCGGTCTCCGTGCTCAAAGCCCGGTTGATGATCTGCTTCGGCAGTTCGAGAACCGCGTAGAGCAGAGGCAAAGACGTCAATGCGGCCACAAGCAGAACGAACTGCTGCCGTTGCGTGTGTTTCAGAACGTAGCGGTACAGATTCGCCGGGAACGGAGCGCGTAGTTCCGGAGACGGTGCAGTCGGCTGGCAGGCCAGACGCCGACGCACGAGGCCGACCGACCAAACCACCAGCAGGGTAAGAAACGCGACTGGCATCGCCAGTAGGACGACGTGGACGACGAAATGCATCCACCAGTGGGAGCTGGGGAACACACTAGTGATGATCCACTCACTCAGCTGGTGGATGTGGTCTTGCAGGATGGCCCAGTTCATTCGGCACCTGCCTTTCGATGCGACCTCGTTCGAGTGGCGGGTACCGGGGTCCATCGCTTGCGGTCTGGTGAAGCAGCGTCCCATATTCCCGTTCGCCACAGCGAACTGATCGCAGTGCCTCCAGCCACCATTCCTGCGAGACGAAAGGTGCGGATCAGAGATTGGGCATGCACGCTTCTCGCCATCGCTTGTCCACGTCGTCCGTAGCGGTGAAACCAACGCTTCGCCATCGCATCAAATCGTTGCGTGCCAAAGCCTGACTGCGATTAGAGCGTCCGCATGTTGCAGTTGTAGGACGCGAATGTAACAAATTGTTGCGGGGCTTCAGGGAAGGTGGCGCTGCCGATTTTGCCCCCAAATTCACATCGTTGTGGCCGGTCGGGACCCCTTGTTCGTTCCGCCCTAATCACATGAAATCGCTTTTGGGTGGATTATAGAGAAGGTCAAAATGGAAATTGCAATTATGGAACGATGTATATGGAGTGGCGTGCCATCACCCAGCTCCTCATCGTTGTCGTTGGATTTCACGACCGGCAGACAACTACCGCTTACCGGATTCATTGCGGCACACGGTACCGATCCAGCTCTGTTCTCCAGCATGGTCTCTCCGCAACACTGCGCATCGGCTTCTGCTGCGTCAGGGAGCTTGGGGATAGATCAATGGGTATTGTGCATGACCGGTGCCAAAGCAGCACACCCAAACTTGGTGGGGCGGCCGTGCGACATAATGATTGCCAAAGGCACCGATACGTAGGAACCAAGCATGACTATCAACCAGATAGCCGCTCTACAGCGTTTCCGCGCTGAAATGCAAGGTTGTTCACTGGCCAGCCCAGCTTCTCTTTGGGGGCCCTGGGGCACCTTTCAACGGTCAGCCCAAGGCAGCGTGATGGTGACGCATAGGCCACCGTCCGGGTGGTTATCAAGGCTGATATCACCTCCATGCGCCCGGATCGTTGTGCGCGCGATGGTCAAGCCAAGACCGAAGCCGCCGGTTTCCCGGGAGCGGGAGCGCTCCACTCGATAGAACGGGTGGAACACTTTCTCCATCTCGGCCTCGGGTATGCCGGGGCCCTCGTCTACCACCTCGACATGGATTTTGCCGTTGCCCACCGACAGGGTGACGCGCGCACGCGCTCCGTATTTGACTGCGTTGTCGATCAGATTCATGAAAGCGCGCTTGAGCATCACCGGACGGCAGCGCACCGGAACATGGCGCGCACCGGCATACTCCGCGCTGTACCCGGAATCGGTCAGCGTGTCGCAGATCGTCGCCAGCGTGACCGCCAGATCGATCACCTCGGTTTCCTCCTGCACGCCGTCATCGCGCAGGAAGGCCAGCGTTGCCGAAATCATCGTCTCCATATCGGAGATCTCGCTCAGCATCTTGGCATGCTGTTCGTCGTCTTCGACGAATTCAGCCCGCAATCGCAGGATGGTGAGCGGCGTCCGCAGATCGTGGGACAGGGCCGCAAACATCTGCGTACGGTCGGTTAGCAGCCGCTGGATGCGCTTTTGCATCTCGTTAAAGGCGTGAGCAGCCAGACGCACCTCGCTGGGGCCGGTTTCAGGCAGCGGCGGGGCGGTGACATCGACGCCGAGCCGCTCGGCGGCACGGGCCATGGCACGCAAAGGTGCCGTCGTGGAACGGATGAGAAGGACGGACAGGCCGGCCACTGCCAAGGCCATCAGGCCGGTCGACAGCAGTAAGCCATGCGGGGTGCTCGGCGGCTGCTCGGCCAGAATGTAGCGTAGGTTGAGCCAACTCTCGTCTGGCAACTGTGCAGAGACCAGCAGCATGTGACCACCGTCGCCCGGGTGGTCGGGGTCTGCGGCGAAGGCAAGGTAGAGGGGGCGTTCGCGCTGGTCAGGCGTGGCTTCGCGCAGACGGTTGAGCAGCGCATCGAGTTGAGGGTCACCGGGGTTCGTGGCTGTTGTCAGCGGCACGCGGCTCCAATGAACGTCAAGCCGACGGCCCGACAGCAATTGCGCGGTCCGCTCGCGTTCGCTTGGCTCGGCCTTCAGGACAGCGGCCCGCACCGTCGCGATCCGTTCCGCCGCTTCATGCTCAATTGAATTGCCAAATTGAGATAGAAGATCGATGCGATAGGCACCGATGCTGGCCAAATGGGAGAGCGTTAGCCCGGCCATCATCACAGCGATAGTGCGCGCCGCCATACTGTCCGGAACCAGACGGACGCGCATTACAGCCGTTCCACCGTCGCAGCGAACACATAGCCTGCACCGCGCACAGTCTTGATCATGCTTTGCTCAGCGTCCGTCTCGACCTTGCGCCGCAGCCGGCTCACCTGGACATCAATCGTCCGATCGAACGCCGAGGCCGCCCGGCTGCGGGTGATGTCGAGCAGTTGATCGCGCGTAAGAACGCGCTGGGGGTTCTCAACGAAGGCGAGGAGCAGATCATATTCGCCGGTGGTCAGCTCGACCAGCGCCCCGTCGGGCGAGCGCAATTCACGGCGTACCAGATCCAGCTGCCAGTCGGCAAAGCGCAGGATGCGTCCGCCGCTGTTCGGCGGATCGAACTGATCGCCCGGCATGGTCGTGCGGCGCAGGACCGCCTTGATGCGCGCCAGCAATTCCCGCGGATTGAAGGGTTTGGCGACATAGTCGTCGGCCCCCATTTCCAGACCGACGATACGATCGGTTTCCTCGCCCATGGCCGTCAGCATGATGATGGGCACGGCCGAGGTCGACCGCAGTTCACGGCACAGTTTCAGCCCGTCATCCCCAGGCAACATCAGATCGAGAACGAGGAGATCGATGGGGCCGTTGCGCAGGCATTCCCGCATCTCATAGCCGTCGCGGGCAGCGGTGACCTTGAAGTCGTGCATGCGGAGAAACCGCCCCAACAGGTCACGGATCTCTTTGTTGTCGTCAACAACCAAGATGTGATGCAGGCTCATGGTGCTCGAACAGGTTTTTACAGTTGGGGTGCCACGGGTGAGATCGATACGAGGATCGCGCTGGAAGTAAGATCAGTAAGCGGGAAAAATGAATATGCAGGTTCCCATTACAGTTTGAAATATGCTGAATCGATCGGAGTTTGCCAGCGTCCCAATACCTGAGAGACCACGGCGCCATGACGAAGCGAACAGCGCCCAAATACGCTCCTGAACTGCACGGACGCACGGTGCGAACCGTATAGTAGCATGCGGGAAAGCGCGCTTCATAGTGGGCAGTGAGCCGGCCGGTCGCGGCGATAACTGGCTGCAATTCTGAGACACCGGGGGCTTGGTCTGAGAGAACGTGAGACCCGGTCGCTGGATGGGACGAGATCAGACGGACAGCCATTACTGCGATGGACCGGGCGGGCGTGTTGTAGGGCGCAGCCGCATCACCCCCGCTCCACCGGGCCCGAGAACACGTAGCCGACGCCACGCACCGTCTTGATCATGGACTGCTCCGGTCCCGCTTCGATCTTGCGGCGCAACCGGCTGACCTGGATATCGATCGCCCGGTCGAAGGGCAACGCCGCCCGGTTGCGGGTAATGTCCAGCAGCCGGTCACGCGACAGGGTGTGGTGGGGATTCTCCAGAAAAGCGACCAACAGATCGTATTCGCCGCCCGTCAGGTCGACCAGCACGTCGTCGGGGGACCGCAGCTCGCGGCGAACCAGATCAACCGTCCAGCCAGCAAAGCGCATGATGCGGTCGGCGGAGGCCGGCTGCTTCGGATGGCCGTCGGCCGCGCCGGTCCGGCGCAGCACCGCCTTGATGCGGCTGAGGAGCTCACGGGGGCTGAACGGCTTGGTCATGTAGTCGTCGGCACCCATCTCCAACCCGACGATGCGATCAGTCTCTTCACCCATCGCGCTCAGCATGATGATCGGGACCGCCGAGCCCACACGCAGCTCTCGACAGAGCTTCATTCCGTCATCACCCGGCAGCATCAGGTCAAGCACGATCAGGTCGACAGGCCCATTCTTCAGGCATTCGCGCATCTCATAGCCGTCGCGGGCAGTGCTGACCTTCAGGTCGTGCTTGCGCAGGATACGGCCCAAGAGGTCGCGGATCTCCTGATTGTCGTCGACGACGAGGATGTGGTGCATGGTCAGGCCAAGGTGGCTGGAAGGACAATCGAGGCATCAAATGGGATTGGATAATGACGCTCACACGCGTCCAGATAGACCATCCATCCGCCGACGGCCAGTCCCTGCGCGAACACGACGCACGCCGCTCCTGCATTCAGAAACACTTCGTTACACTCAGCGGCAAATTCTGAAACAGAACTGGTCATACAACGAAGGTGTAGAGAAATGGATGAGGGCTTCACCAGGGAAGGCATCCCGCCGACCATTGAGCCCCGCCCTTCTACGCTCCCATAGGAGGTGCATCATGTCGTTCCGGACCCTCGCCACCACTGCCGCCATCGCCGCTACCCTCATCCTGTCGGGCACCATCGCCAACGCCGCAGACCCCGGCACGCATTGCGAAAGTCGGATCCAAACGGTGAACGCCATGCTGAACGGCGGCAACCCCAACCTCGGGCGTACCGCCCGCTCTCTGGTCGAGCGCAATGCCGCGATGGGCGCCTACCTGCACGAACAGGGTAAGCATGCGCAGGCGCACGGCTATCTCGACTTCGCCCTCGGCAAGGCTTCCGCGCCGGCCGGCTGAAGCGCCACATCTGCAGGGGGCATCCTCCGGTGCCCCCTGCAACTCCGCCTCGCGCGGCCATTTGGCCCGACCTCATTCATCTGAATTGATGAAGCAGCACGGCGTCCGCCTGCATGGGGCGGTGGCGCCTGCTGCGCCTCCTCATGCAGGGGGGATGCTGTTCATCGCAAGAACTATATGAACATCACCCGAGCCGCATATGAGGATGAGGGTAGGAAGACCGCCTCGTTTGATCCTGATCAACGCCGGAGCGCCGGGACCCTGCTTCACTGCGTGGCAGTCCGAGCGACACACGGTCCCGTCGGACCCAGGAGGATGGAATGGGGGGCATCGGTCGGTTTTTGACGGCTCTTGCAGTGATGGCGGTCCTGCTGCTCGGTGCAGCGGGCAGCGCATCAGCGCATGCCGTCATGACCGATCACGGCGCCGTCCATAACGACGCCCCCTGCACCGACCACGAAGACCAAGGGACGCTGCCCTGTGACTATCCTGATCAGGAGCCTCACCATGCCATGCCCATGGCGGCTCCCTGCTGCCCGAGCCTCGAGGCGCCGGCGCGCATCACGGTGACCCGCGTCACCGTGATGAGCCGCATCATTTGGCACCCGGCCGCAGAGCCCTTGTTGGCAACGCTCCTGATCACGCCCGAACCGCCACCGCCCCGAACCGCCGCCTGACGACCGACCGCGATCTGATGCAACGGATCGCCAACGCAGACGACACCCGTCATCAAAGAAAATCGTCGCATCCCGTGCTTGTCCGGCTCAACCGGAACAGTATGGATGCGGCTGGACAGGCGGAAACCGGAACCATGACCGACACACACCGCACACGCCTGGCGCGCGCACTCCTCACCATGACCGCCGCCCTGCTGATCGGCAGCGGGGCCGCGGCAGCGGTGGAGCCGAACACCGACATCGCCCGCTTCATCGAGACCGCCCGGCGCATGAACCCTGAGGTCGCGGCAACGGCCCTGGAGACCGACGCTGCGACCGCGCGCATCGCGTCCGCCGGAGCGCTCGACGATCCCAAGTTCAAGGTCGAGCTCGAATTGCCGCGTAGCGGTCCCGGCTACCTGCCGCGCTACCGCGCCGGCCAGGAGCTCTATCAGGTCCGCCAGATGTTCCCGCTGTGGGGCAAGCGCGACCTGAAGCAGGAGATCGCCGCAGCGGACAGCCGCAAGGCCGCCACGGCCCAGGCCGAGGTCGCCAACCAAATCGCTTACCGCGTCAAGGTCGCCTACGCCGAGTACCACGCAGCGCATCTCGCGGCCGACGAGACGCGCAAGCTGCTCGGGACCGTCCGGCGTCTGTCCGATCTGGCGCGCGCCCGTTACGCCCAGGGACCAGGCAAGCAACAGGACATCACCGGCGCCAACGCCGAAGCCGGCGCGCTCACTGCCGAACTCGCGCGGATGGATGCCGACCGCCACCGCGCCCAGGTTCGGCTGAACGGTCTGCTGGCCCGCTCGCCCGAGACGCCCTTGCCGGCGAAGCCCCTGCCGCGGCCGGTGCCGCCGCTTGAGACGCTGCCGGCCGACGCGCTGGTAGACCGCGCGCGCTCCGACTTCCCGGCGGTGCGCGCCCAGCTTGCGCAGATCGATTCGGCCGACGGGAGCCGCCGCCTCGCCGAGAAGAATGGCTACCCCGACGTCGAACTGGGCCTTGGCGCCATACGGCGCGACGGCCGCTTCGACGGCTATCAGGCGATGGTCGAGGTCAATATTCCGCTCTATGCCGACCGCCGCCAGGCCGAGCAGCGGGAGGCGGCCTCGATGGCCGGCGCGGCGCGGGCGAAGCTGGAGCAAATCCGCCTCGATGTCGCGACGGACGTGCATGAAGCCTACGCCATGCTGGCCGCCCTCAAGGAGCGCAAGCGCATCGTGCGGGAGATTACCCTGCCGCAGGCGCGCATCGCTCTGGAAGCCGCCACCCGCGGCTATGAACTGTCGCGCGAGGAATTCGCCAACCTCCTGCAGGCGGAGCAGACACTGCGCCGCGCGCTGGTCGAATACGTGAACGTGACATTCGAGGAGCAGGTCCGGCTTGCCGAGATCGAGCGCCTGGTCGGAGGTGAACTGTGAGCCGCTCCCCAGCCCTTCTCGCCGTCCTGATGGCCGGCACCATCGCCGCCGGAACGCCGGCCTTCGCGCAATCTGCCGGTGGAACCGGCCATGCCAGCCATGGCGCTCCCGCCGAGGCACAGTCCGCCGGATCGGGGAAGATCCTGTACTACCGCAACCCCATGGGTCTGTCCGACACATCCCCAGTTCCGAAGAAGGACAGCATGGGGATGGATTACGTGCCAGTCTACGAGGGAAAGGATACTCCGGCGCAGGCGGCCACGCCGGCGCCGAATGCGGCAGGTCCACGCAAGATCCAGTACTACCGCAACCCGATGGGCCTCCCGGACACCTCCCCGGTGCCGAAGAAGGACCCGATGGGCATGGACTACGTGCCCGTCTATGAGGGTGAGGACAGTGCGTCGGGCACCGTCACCATCAGCCCCGACAAGGTCCAGAAGCTTGGCGTGCGCACCGACACGGCGACGCGGCGGGCGATCTCCCGCCAAGTGCGGGCGGTCGGCACCGTGCAGGTGGACGAGCGCCGTCTCTTCATCGTCGCGCCGAAGTTCGAGGCCTGGATCGAGAGACTGCTGGTCGACACCACCGGTGACACGGTCCGCAAGGGCCAGCCGCTGATGGAGGTCTACAGTCCCGAACTGGTCCTGGCCCAGCAGGAATACCTCGTCGCCCGCCAGGGCGGCGCCCAACTCGCCGAGGCATCACTGCAGCGCCTGCGCAACCTCGACGTCCCCGAGGAGGAGATCGAGCGGTTGCGCAAGACTGGCAAGGCGTCGCGGACGCTGAGCTACCGCGCGGCGGCCGACGGCGTGGTGTTGGAAAAGTCGGCCGTGCGGGGCATGCGCTTCATGCCCGGCGAAGCGCTCTACCGCATCGCCGACCTGTCGAACGTCTGGCTGGTCGCCGACGTGTTCGAACAGGACCTCGGCTACGTCAAGCTGGGCCAGGAGGTCGACGTCACCGTCAACTCCCTGCCGGGCAGGACCTTCACCGGCAAGGTCAGCTTCGTCTACCCGACCCTGACGGCCGAGAGTCGCACCGGCAAGGTGCGGGTTGAGTTGCCCAACATTGACGGCCTGCTCAAGCCGAACCTCTACGCCACTGTGCATCTGAATGCCGACCTCGGCGCCATGACTGGGCTGGCCGTGCCGGACTCCGCCTTGCTCGACACCGGCAAACGGCAAGCGGTCCTGGTGGAGATCGGCGAGGGTCGCTACGAGCCGCGGGACGTGAAGGCCGGCGCCCGCGCCGACGGCTTCGTCCAGATCCTGGCCGGGCTGGAGGAAGGCGAGCGCGTGGTGGTGCGCGCGAACTTCCTGATCGACTCCGAAAGCAACCTGCGTGCAGCCCTGAGCGCCTTCGGCGGCGGCGGCGGCCAGCACCAGCACCAATAACGGCGGAGGGCATTGCCATGATCGCCGCCATCATCCGTTGGTCCGCGCGCAACGTCGCGTTGACCCTGATTGGCACGCTGTTCCTCATCGCCGCCGGCGCCTATTCGGTGTCGCGCATCCCGCTCGACGCGCTGCCAGACCTGTCCGATGTGCAGGTCATCCTCTACACCGACTATCCCGGCCAAGCGCCGCAGGTGGTCGAGGACCAGGTCACCTACCCGCTGACCACCGCCATGCTCAGCGTGCCAAAGTCCAAAGTGGTCCGCGGCTTCTCGTTCTTCGGCGCGTCCTTCGTCTACATCATCTTCGAGGACGGCACCGACATCTACTGGGCGCGTTCGCGCGTCCTGGAGTACCTGAACTTCGCCGCGAAACGGCTGCCCAACGGCGTCACCCCGACGCTGGGGCCGGACGCGACCGGCGTGGGCTGGGTCTACCAATACGTCGTGCTCGCCAAGGACCGCACGCTGGCCGAGTTGCGTACGCTGCAGGACTGGTATCTGCGTTACCAGCTGACCAAGGCGGAAGGCGTGTCCGAGGTGGCGAGTGTCGGCGGCTTCGTTCAGCAGTACCAGGTGGTCGTCGACCCCCAGAAGCTTCAGGCCTACGGGGTGCCGCTGGCCAAGATCGCGCAGGCCATCCGCACATCGAACCAGGACGTCGGTGGCCGCGTCGTCGAGATGGCGGAAACTGAGTACGTGGTGCGCGGGCGCGGCTACCTGCGCGGCGCCAAGGACATCGAGGAGATCGTCCTCAAGGTCGATCGCGGCACGCCGATCCTCCTGCGCGACGTGGCGCGGGTCGAGATTGGCCCGGACGAGCGCCGCGGCCTCACAGAACTGAACGGGGAAGGCGAGGTGGTCAGTGGCGTGGCGCTCCAGCGCTATGGCCAGAACGCTCTGAGCGTGATCCAGAACGTCAAGAACAAACTGACCGAGCTGAAGGCCGGCCTGCCGGAGGGCGTCAGCATCGAAAGCGTCTACGATCGCTCCGAGCTCATCCTGCGCGCGGTGGAGAATCTCAAGGGAACGCTGATCGAGGAGAGCGTGATCGTCGCGCTCGTCTGCATCGTCTTCCTGCTGCATGTCCGCAGCGCGCTGGTCGCCATCGTCACGCTGCCGGTCGGTGTGCTGATCGCCGTCATGGTGATGGACGCCATGGGGATGACCTCGAACATCATGAGCCTGGGCGGCATCGCCATCGCCGTCGGCGCCATGGTCGACGCCTCCATCGTGATGATCGAAAACGCCCACAAGCGGCTGGAGCACGCCCCCCCAGGGGCCTCGCGCGTGCAGGTGCTGATCGATGCGGCGGTGGAGGTCGGGCCGGCGTTGTTCTTCAGCCTGCTGGTCATCACCGTTTCCTTCCTGCCAGTCTTCACTCTGGAAGCGCAGGAAGGCCGGCTGTTCAAGCCGCTGGCCTTCACCAAGACCTTTGCCATGGCGGGGGCGGCGTTCCTGTCGATCACGCTGGTGCCGGTGCTGATGATGCTGTTCGTGCGCGGCCGCATCATCCCGGAACGGAAGAACCCGGTGAACCGCCTGCTGATCTGGCTCTACCGGCCGCTGATCAAGCTGGTGCTGCGGGCCAAGATCCCGACGATCCTGATAGCCATCGGCCTGCTCGGTTGGTCGGTGATCCCCGCTTCCCGCCTCGGCAGCGAGTTCATGCCGGCGATCAACGAGGGCACCATCCTCTACATGCCGAGCACTCTGCCTGGCCTGTCGATCACCAAGGCGGCCGAACTGGTGCAGACACAGGACCGCATTCTCAAGAGCTTCCCCGAGGTGGAGTCGGTCTACGGCAAGGCCGGCCGCGCCGCCACGGCCACCGACCCGGCGCCCACCGAGATGTTCGAGACGGTCATCAACCTGAAGCCAAAGTCGGACTGGCGGCCGGGCATGACCTACGACGCCCTGGTGGCGGAGATGGACAAGGCCGTGCAGATGCCCGGCATCTCCAACGCCTGGACGATGCCGTTGCGCGCGCGCATCGACATGCTCTCGACCGGCATCCGCACGCCGATCGGCATCAAGGTATTCGGCAAAGACCTGGAGGAGATGGAACGGCTGGCCCGCGAGATCGAGGCGGTGGTCAAGCAGGTTTCCGGCACCACCAGCGCCTACGCCGAACGCATCGTCGGTGGCTACTACCTGGAGATCGACCCCAACCGCGAGCAGTTGTCCCGCTATGGCCTGACCGTCGGCGACCTGCAGGACACCATCTTGACGGCGTTGGGCGGTGAGATGGTGACGACCACAGTGGAAGGTCGGGAGCGCTTCTCGGTCAACGTCCGCTACCCGCGGGAGCTGCGCAGCAACCCCGACGCCATCGCCAGCCGAATCCTGCTGCACCCCGAGGCCGGTGGCGCCATTCCGCTGGGCCAGCTCGCTTCGGTCCGGCTGACCAAGGGGCCGGCCACCGTGCGAACGGAGAACGCATTGCTGTCGGCCTATATCTACGTCGACATCCGCGACCGCGACATCGGCGGCTACGTCGCCGACGCCCGCAAGGCGGTGGCCGAGCAGGTGCAGATGCCGGCTGGTTACTACGTCACCTGGAGCGGCCAGTTTGAGTACATGGAGCGTGCGGCGGCGAAGCTGAAGATCGTCATCCCGGTGACGATCGCCATCATCTTCCTGCTGATGTACCTGAACTTCCGACGCATCACCGAGACGCTGATCGTCATGCTGTCGCTGCCCTTCGCGCTGGTCGGCGGCGTCTGGTACATGTCCCTGCTCGGCTTCAACCTCTCGGTGGCCGTGGCGGTCGGCTTCATCGCTCTGGCCGGCGTCGCCGCCGAGACGGGCGTGGTGATGCTCATCTACCTCGACCACGCGCTGGCGGACATGAAGCGCCGCCGGGCCGCCGAAGGCCGGGCCATGACGGCGGCCGACCTCTACGAGGCCATCATGGAAGGCGCCGTCGAGCGCGTCCGCCCGAAAATGATGACCGTGGTGGCCATCATGGCCGGCCTGCTGCCGATCATGTGGAGCACCGGCACCGGCTCGGAGGTGATGCAGCGCATCGCCGTGCCGATGATCGGGGGCATGATCTCCTCCACCGTGCTCACCCTGCTGGTCATCCCAGCCATTTATGCCCTGGTCAAGGCGCGCGACGTGGAGCGCCCCGCTCCCGAAGCGCCGCCGTTGTCACCCATTGACCGCACCTCCACCCATCCCACAAAGGAAACCGCCATTGCTTCGTAAGCTTACCGTCGCCGCTCTCCTCACCACCATCAGCATCGCCCCCGCCGCGTGGGCGCAAATGGACCACCCTGGTCATGCCACGCCGGTCGCCCAGCCGGCGGCGGGCACGACCGGGACTGTCAACGCCGTTGATCCGGCGAAGCGCCTAGTCAACCTCAGCCACGGCACCATTGCGGCGCTCAGCTGGCCGGCGATGACCATGGACTTCATGGTCGCCCCGGGTGTGGACCTCAAGCCCGTGAAGCCGGGCGACCCGGTCGCCTTCACCGTCGGAAAGGACGCTGCTGGGATGTACCGCATCGAGACGCTCACGCCGGTGAAATAGGCGCACCCCCTTCGCCCTCGCGCGGGCGCGGCGTCCAGACGCACCGCCCGCGCGAGGGCGCCATGGAGCAGGAGGACCGTCATGACGATGAGAAAGCGCCAAAGGAAGGCGACCGTCCGGTCGCCCTATGCGCACGGTTCGGTGATGCAACGGCTCCGGGGAGCGCGCTGGGGGCTTTTGCTCGGTGTCGGGCTGGTGGGCGTCCACTTGATCGCCGGCTCCGCGCTCTTCGAGAGCACACCGGCCGCAGCCGCGGATCTCACGGTCTGGAAGTCGCCGACCTGCGACTGCTGTGGCAAATGGATCGAGCACATGCGGGCGGCGGGGTTCTCCATCGTTGTCCGCGACGTGGAGGACATGCACCGGATCAGGACCGGGCAGGTGGTTCCCGAGGCGTTGCGGTCCTGCCACACCGCCATGATGGACGGCTATGTCCTGGAAGGACACGTGCCCGCTTCGGACGTGAACCGGTTGCTGACGGAAAAACCTCAGCTGAAAGGGCTGTCGGTGCCAGGCATGCCCGCGAGCGCGCCGGGCATGGACCATCCCGGCCACCCGTACGGTGTCGTCACGTTCGGGAGGACCGGCGGTGGTCTCTATGCGAGCCATTAACGGTGGACACGGGGCAGAGGAGGAGCGCGTGATCGAGCGCAATGCTCACGACACCGCGCCGGGACCCCACCGGGCGGGCCGGGGGCGGGCGCTGACCGGGACCGGCATGGACCTCATCGTGGTCGCCCAGCGGTTTCGCTACGCTGTGGCCCGGTTGCCGCGCGCAACCGCAGGCCTCCGTCCGGCCGGCGTGACGAGCGGGCTCCTGCTGGCCCCCGTGTTGGACGAGATCACTAAGGCGCGCCGACGACGCATCGGATGGCAGGCCATCGCCACTGAGCTTGCGAGGGCTGGCGTGCACAAGCTGAGTGGCGCGCCGTTCACCGCTGCCGATCTCCGCACCTACGCAAACCGGCTGTCCAAACGGCAAAATGGAGGAGGGAGCAAGCCATCGGAACCAGCGTGCGGGCGATGAAAGCCGTTATCCAGCGTCGCCCTGCCCACCATCCCGTCAGGTTGGAAAGACAGGTTTGCCAATTTGGCATAACCCACAACCCGGCGCTGAACACCGGCGACCAGAAACACGGGGAGGGAAGCTCATGAGAGGACGTCCGACCTCCGGCCGCGTGCTCATCTACAGCCACGACACGTTCGGGCTCGGCCACCTGCGCCGCTGCCGCGCCATCGCCCACGCGCTGGTCGAACGGTACAGCAACCTGTCCGTGCTGATCCTGTCCGGCTCGCCCATCGTCGGCAGCTTCGACTTCCGCGCGCGGGTGGACTTCGTGCGCATTCCCGGCGTGATCAAACTGCGCAACGGGGAATACACCGCGCTGAACCTGCACCTGGACATCGCTGAGCTCCTCGCCATGCGGGCCTCGCTAATCCGCCACACGGCGGAGGTCTACCAGCCCGACCTGTTCATCGTGGACAAGGAACCGCTCGGCCTGCGCGGCGAGGTGCGCGAGACGCTGCACGACCTAAAGCAGCGCGGTGTGCCGCAGGTGCTGGGCCTGCGCGACGTGATGGACGAACCGGCCCTGCTCGCCCCGGAGTGGGAGCGCAAAAAGGTCCTCCCGGCGCTGGAAAGCCTTTACGACGAGATCTGGGTCTACGGCCTGCCGCAGGTCTGCGACCCGCTGGAGGGAATCGACGTGCCCCAGTCGGTGCGCAACAAGATGGTCTACACCGGCTACCTGCACCGCACCGTGCCTGCCGCCGTGCCGCACGGGCCGGGCCTGCCGGAGGAGCCTTACATCCTGGTCACCGCCGGCGGCGGCGGCGACGGGGAGGCGCTGGTGGACTGGGTGCTGCGCGCCTACGAGAGCGACCCGGGCATCCCCTACCGCGCCCTGCTGGTCTTTGGTCCCTTCATGCAGCCGGATTTGCAGGCGGAGTTCCTGGCCCGCGCCGAGGTCCTACCGAAGGTCGAGACCACCGCCTTCGAGACGCGGATCGAGCGGCTGATGCAGGGGGCGGTGGGGGTGGTCGCCATGGGCGGCTACAACACCTTCTGCGAGATCCTGTCCTTCGACAAGAAGGCGCTGATCGTTCCACGCGAGACACCGCGGCGCGAGCAGACCATCCGCGCGGCCCGCGCGGAGGAGATGGGGCTCGTCTCCGTGCTGATGGACGACGGCGTGCGCGACGCCAGGGCCATGGCGACGGCGCTGCGCCGGCTGCCCTGGCAGCCCGCCCCGTCCTCCGTCACCGTGCCGGGCCTGCTCGACGGGCTGGAGAGCGTCAACCGCCTCGCCGGCCGGCACCTGCCGGTGCAGCCGGTGGCCGAACAGCTGGCCAACGTCGCGTCCGAACGCAGGATGGCCGCCGGGGAGTGGGCATGACCGTCGCGGCGTTCGTCCCATGTCCGTTGCGGTCATCGTCAAAGGCTGGCCGCGCCTGTCGGAAACCTTCATCGCGCAGGAGATCCTGGGGCTGGAGCGGCGTGGACTGCGTCAAGTCATCGTCAGCCTGCGCCAACCGACCGATAAGGCGGTCCACGATCTGAACCGGCTCATCACGGCCCCCGTGACCCACCTGCCCGAATACCTGCACCAGGCAGCGTGGTGCAGGGATGCGGGAATGGCGGCGGCTTGCGGATTGGCGTAGATACCGCGTCTCGTTCATGTCCACCACCGCCACCGACCAATGCCGTTCAAGGGATGCGAGTAGCAGCGGAACAGAAAACCTAGGTAAGGGGTATTATTGGCATCTGGAGCTTTTGCCTGAGGCACGGTCGGAGTTTGCCCTAGGCGAAGATCCTTGCTTGCTCTGCCACTACACTGCCGCCTGATATCCCCGATCACTGTTGCTCGCGCACCCAAAGGCGGCTCATATGGATGGCCAGCTTTTCCGGGTCGATGCGGAGGGCGTGCGCTACTGCCTGCACCTCACTCAAATTTCCAGACCACCGTCCGGACAGCCACTCCGTAGGCACGTTGCCTTCAGCACCAGGGAACGCCGCCAGAGCCGCCAGCAGCTGTGTGAGCGATGAAGCCGTTTCGAACTCTATATAATGGGAAGTGGTGTCAGGCGTTGGTCTGAAACCCCGCTTTTTTAGTAGCCAAGTCGCAGCTTCGGCCCAATTGACCACCACCTTGCCGTCTTCACGGTGGGATGCCAGTTCTTTGGCACTCAGGGCATTTCGAACGGCGCCCTCTCTCATATCGGCCAGTAGCGCCAGTTCTCGGACGGAAAACACGGCGGTTGATCGCTGGTTCGGGTCCGATAGCTTTTGCCGAGCCCGGAACATGTCCAGCACTTGGGTCGTCAGTGGGTCCTCGGGCCAGGCCGCGGGCTCGCCGTAAGCATTGGTCCGTGGAACCAAATCGATGAAAGACGCCAAAGCCGATTCCTCAAAGTCCCCACTGGGCTCCAGGGCGCACAACCCCATGGCGAAGTCGTACATGAGCAACAAGGGCATACCGTTCCCAAACTGGGTCAGGTCGACCTTTTCCGGCTGATCGTCTGCATAATCCCCTTCGGCCGGGAAGCCCGCGAAAGCAACGGCGGCATCCTCCCCTTTCAGTCGGGCGAGGTGGTCAGCGATCAGGAGAATTCCTTGCTGCAACTCGCGAACATAGTCTTCGCGGCGGATCATTACGGCTGTCTCCTCAGGCGGTAAATAGGCGAGCAAAGTGGAACTTCAACCGGTTGACGGCGGGGTCTCGAAGGCCCTTGGAGGGATGAAGGACGATGAATGCCTCGACGTTGCCTGATAGGTACGGCAGCGACAAGGCGCTGTGGCCGAAGTAAACGGCTTGGCTGCTGCCATTCGGCCCCAGGATGGTTTCGCCTTGTGTCACGACACGAGCCTTGTGGGCACCAAGGAAAGCATCGTAGGCGGCCTTGCCGCCAAACAAGATGGCGCGAGGGCCAATATAGCTGATCAGCCGAGCCAGATGCGGAGCGGTTTCCTTGGCGGCTACAGGAACACGGATGCCCAGGCTTTGCATGTTGGGGGACCGGCGCCAGATCACATTGCTGCCCTGCACGGTCCGAATTCCCTCGGGCGATGAAACACCCAGCGTTAGCTGAAGCAGGCGACCGATGTTCTGCGATGTCGGCCCATAGCCCTCGATGTACTCGCTGCCGCCCGCGGCGACGTCGACCAATTTAAAATTGTCGGCGGAGCCGCCCGGATTGAGGCCGAGGACCATCAGAGGGCAAGGGCAAATGGGAGAATAGTTGATCGAGTAATCGGCCCTGTTGTTGAGGCCGGTCGCGGCTCGCCATTGCGTATCAAGATCGGCGAGAAATTGATTGGCTGCAGGCAGGAGTGAGCGATCCAATGAGAACATGATGGGGGGCCTCGAATGTGAGTGGGTGCCGTCTTTCCGGGCTGTCACGCTTCACCCTGCGTTCGGGAAAAGGTCACCGCCCAAGGTGAAGGCAGTCCTCTTTGCTGACGTTTCTTGGGGTCACTACACGAAAGTGATCAGATTGTCCGGGATGTGAGAACGTAAATGGAACTTATGCGGCAAGTAGGGACTGCATCCTCCGCAACGGTCTGAGGCCGGTTTCCGGGAGGGGGTCGGCCCCCCAGACATAGTCGCCGGTGAGGCCGACGTGCTCCCATCCCAGAGGTGCGACATGCCGCATCAATTCCGGGGTGACAGCGTGCCCTTGGCTTGCCAGTTCGGCGAAGGCAGCTTCGAGATAGCGTGTGTTCCACAGGATGATCGCCGACACCAGCAGGTTCAGCCCCGAGGCGCGGAAGACCTGGTTCTCGAAACTGCGATCGCGCATTTCACCCAGACGATTGAAGAAGATCGCCCTGGCCAGGGCGTTTCGGGCCTCCCCCTTGTTGAGACCGGCGTTGGCGCGTCTCCGAAGTCCGGGATCACGCAGCCATTGCAAGGTGAACGCTGTCCGTTCGATACGGCCCAGCTCTCGCAGGGCCAAAGCCAAGCCATTTTGCCGTGGGTAAGCCGAGAGCCGCCGCAGCATGGCCGAGGCCGTTGTGGTTCCTGAATGGATTGAGGTTGCCAGTCGCAGCAGCTCGGCCCAGTTGGCGGTGAGATGGTCGATGTCGATGGTTCCGCCGACCAAAGGCTGCAGCATGGCCGGGGCCTCTCGGCCGGGCAGCAGGTAGAGCCGCCGGTCCTTCAAATCACGAATGCGTGGGGCAAAACGGAAACCGAGCAAGGCACACAACCCAAACACATGGTCGCTCGCGCCGCCGGTATCCGTGTAGTGCTCCTCGACGGCAAGGCCACTCTGGTGATGAAGAAGGCCATCGATGACGTGGGGCGCCTCGCTGGCGGTCGCGGCGATCACCTTGGTGTGGTAAGGGCCGTACTGGTCGGAGACATGGGTGTAGAAGGCGATGCCCGGCTCGTTGCCGTGATGGGCGTTCACATCGCCGATGGCTTCGCCGCGACCGCCGGCGCGGTAGAACTGCCCGTCGGAGGATGACGTACGACCATCGCCCCAGACGGTGGCCAGAGGCAAGGCCCGATGCGTGTCGATGATGCGGGCGAGCGCCGCCATGTAGGTGTCGTCGCGGACGTGCCAGTCGTGCATCCAGGCCAGTTGCCGCATCGATGATCCCCGGCAGGCTTCCGACATCCGTGACAGGCCGAGGTTGATGCCGTCAGCCAGGACAGCGGTCAACACCGCCGCCCGGTCGTCGGCGGGACGGCCGCTGCGCTGGTGCGTGAAGCAGCCGGAGAAGTCGGTCCAGCCGTCCACCTCCAGCAGAAGGTCGGTGACCTTGATCCGGGGCATGAGATCGTAGGCGCGGCGGCCAAGTTCCTCGGCCTCTGGTGGGGTCGTGTCCCGGATCGGCGTTACGCGGAGTTCACCGTTGGACAGGTCGACGTCCTCCAGCAACCCCTTCCCAGCAAGGCCCGCCACTTCGGCGGCGATGCGGTCCAGTTCGGCGCCCCTTTCGGCAAGATGCCCCTCGGCGTTGCGTAGAATGGCCACGGGCAGCGCCCCCTCTTCCCGAAGAATGTCGAAGGTCGGACGCGGCATGAGGCAGCTTTCGAAATCCCGGTATTGGCGGCTCCCCTCGACCCAGATGTCGCCCGCCCGCAACCGGTCGCGCAGTTCGGACAGCGCGCAGATTTCATAAGCTTTCCGGTCGATGCCTTCCTTCTTGATGACGAAGGGGCGCCAGGACCGGCGGATGAAGCCGGTCGGCGGTTTATCGGGCAGGGTGCGGCGCCCGGCGGCGTGCATGACCCGAATGACGTCGAGCGCCCGCAGCAACGGCGTCACCGAGGAACTGCCGAGAAAGGTGAAGCGGTTGAGTAGCGTGGGGGCGAAGGCCCGGACGGTGGCGTAGCGGCCAAGCATCTCGGTGCGGGGATCGGCGGCCTCCGGCTTTGCCAAGGCTTCGCTGTCGGTGACGCATTTCATGAAGCGGAACCAACCGACACCTTGGTCGACGGCTTCGAAGGGATCGGTTCCGGCCTCCCGCGCACCAATCACCGCCTTGCACGCGGTCAGCAGCACCCGCAGTTGGGTCTGGGTGTCACGGACGGAGCGCAGGGTGTTTTCTGCCGTCCGGCGCTCGGCCTTCCGCGCCAGACTGCCGATCAGCTTGTCGAACATCGACAGGGTGACGTCGGTCAGATCCATCTCCAAACGGATCGCGGTGGCAGTGAGAACGGCCCGTCGGCGCGACGTTGCCAGATCCTGAAGGTGTTGCGGCGTCATCCGCAGGCCTTCGGCGGCGAGGCGCTCGAACGCGACCTCCGGCACACGGGCGCGCGACGCCCGGTCGATGCCGAGAGCCTTCAAGGCGGTGAGGCGCTCGATGACCGCCAGCATGTTGCGGGCAGTGGGGGCCGCCGGCACACGGCGCAGCCAGGCGAGCATCGTCGTTTCGGTGTCGGCCCAGGGGGTCAGCAATCGGTCCAGTGCGTCGGTCGACCGCTGATCGATTCCCTCGACGAGTGCGCGGTGCAGAATTCGTTCGGCCCGGCCGCGGGCTTGGTGGAGCATCAGCTCCAGGATCGCGGCCGAAGGGATCAGGATGCGGCGGCGGCGGAACTCATCGATGAGGGTCGTCGCCAGAATGATTGAGTCTCGCGCTATCTGTGCCTTGGAGGTCAGCCAAGCGGCGAGATCACGGAAAAGCGTGCGGTCGAAGGCGCGATGCCCGGTTCGTGCCATGATCGCGGCGACCTGCTCGCGCCGATTCTGGTCGCGTCGGCTGTAGGCGATGAAGTCTTCCGGTTCGGCGGCCACCTGCCGGGCCACGAACTCCAGCAGCGCGGTGGGTGGGCGCTCATCCGGTCCGGGAACCCGCCCCGGATGATGGAGATAGCAGAGCAGAATCGCGCAGCCCAGGCGGGTATGCGGCGTCCGCCGGAGAGCAACGATATCGAGGTCATCCCGGCCCAGGGTGTAGTGGCGCACCATGGCACGCTCATCGTCCGGTACCGCCAGAAACCTCGCCCATTGCTCCTCGGTCAGCAGCCGCCGACGCGCCATCATTATCTCCGATCAATCATCCAGGTTTAGAAGAGGTACGGCCCAAGAAGACGCGTGCAGGACCCATCCTCGGCCAGCTGGCGATGATGACCGGCGCAATCATCGTCCTGGAATGCCAAGGGTTCGTAACCGCGCGCCCAACCTGCGGAATCACACCGGGGCGATGGTGAGGGGTGTCGATCCCCCTCTGCCATAGCCGGCAATCTTCAGAGGAAATGCAGCCGGAAGCGGCGACAGCGCTCGCGCCGGTTCAGCTGGTGGTGCTGACCGTCCAGGTCGCGCTGGTGATGCCGGGGTGGTTCTCCAAGGCGATTACGGCGCGGTCAAGTTCCGCGGGGTCGGCGGTGGTGGGCACCAGCGTGGCGCCGAGTTCCACCTGCTCGTCGGATTCCGACAGCAGTTCGATACCGCGGAGCGGATAGTTCGCCCTCTCAAGCTCGCTGGCGATGGCGTCACGGACGTCCGACAGGTTTTCCGGGTCGCAGATGACATGGACGCGGTAAAGCGCCTCCGTCACCCGCTCGTCGATCGGCAGGCGGTTGACGTAGTTGACCAGGGGCCGCAGCAAGGTGTTCCCGGCCAGAACAAAGCCAGTCAGCATCACCGCCTCCACCGGCAGTCCACATCCGGCACAGGCGCCGACGGCGGCCGAACACCACAGCGTGGCCGCCGTGTTGAGGCCCCGGACGTTGGTTCCCTCCTTCATGATGACACCGGCGCCGAGGAAACCAATCCCCGACACGACGTAAGCGACGATCCGGATCGCCCCTTCGGCGCCGAACAGCCGCATGCCGATGTCGGAAAAGGCCGCCGCCCCGACGGCAACCAGAACGTTGGTGCGCAGCCCGGCGGTGCGCTGCCGGTACTGGCGCTCAAAGCCGATCAGACCGCCCAGGACGAAGGCTGCGGTGAAGGAGGAGGCGGTCGATACCGCCGTCGCGAGATCAGGCAGAGTGAGCGGCATCGGCGGAAGCCCCCGTGGCGGAAGGGATCGAGAGCGGACCATCATGGTCCGGTTCCGAGTGGCCGACGACACGGACGATGTCCGGATGCAGGTCGCGGATGTGCCGCTCCAGCGCGTCCATGGCGTCGTGGATCGTCACAACGGTGTCGGTTGGAACGACATGGCTGTGGAAGGTCACCACCAGCCCGGCCGCAGTCTGGCGGACCCGCAGATTGTGGATGTCCAGCAGCCGGCCGTCGCGGCGGATGAACGCCGTCATTTGGCTCTGCATCTCAGCCAGCCGGCCGAGGTCGGCGTCGGTGCCGTTCAACCCGGCGTCCTGCAGGGGTTCGATGTGGCTCTCGACCTCGATGTCGGAACCCAGCTCGTCCTTGATCGCGGATTCCAGGCGCGACGACAGGTCATGCGCGGCCTGGATCGTCAGGCCACCCTCCACCTCCAGATCGAAACCGACCGACAGCCGGCCGCTTACCCGCTGGACCGTGACGTGATGGACGGCGAGGCCCAGATTGGCCGCGCGCACCATCACCCGCTCCATCACCGTCTCGTCGTCCAGGGCCAGCGGGTGTGTCGCGATCGACACCTCCGCCTCGGGCATCTCGGTGCCGATGGCGGCGACCGCCCGGTCCCGCAATGCCTGGACGGCCTCCAGCGGCAAGGTGCGGCCGACCAGGAGGTCGAGGTCGACGAACAGCACGCTGCCCGCCGGGCGGACCCGCACGCGCCGGACCCCCGCGATCCCGGGGATCGCCGAGACGATGGCGGCGACCCGCTCGGCGGCGCCGGCGGGGGCGGCGTCGATCAGCGTGTCGATGGTCCGTCGGCCCAGCCGGTAGCCGGCGAGGCAGACGAAGACCGACACCCCGATGGCGGCAAGCGCATCGCCCTTGGGATAGCCGAGCCACACCAGCCCCAACCCGACCAGCACCACCGCCGAACTGAGGATGTCCGAGGAGAAGTGCAGCGCGTCGGCCTCCAGCGCCTGGCTGCGGGTCTCCCTGGCGACGCGCGACAGCTCGTGCGCCCGGTAGGCGTCGATGGCGATCGAGACCAGCACCGCCCCGATCGACCACCAGGTCGCCTGAACCTCCGCATCGCCGGTAACCAGACGATGGACCGCCTCGTAGGCGATCCAGGCGCTGGTCAGGAACAGCAGCCCGGTTTCGCCGAGGGCGGTGACGCTCTCGATCTTGCCATGGCCATAGGGGTGCCCGGCGTCGGCCGGCTTGTCGCTGACACGGACGGCGAGATAGGTCATCACCGTGGCCCCGAGGTCGAGCAGGCTGTGCGCGCCCTCCGAGATCAGGCCGAGACTGCCGGTGCTGAGCCCCACCGCGAACTTGCCGACGGTCATCGCCCCGCTCGCCGCGATGGAGCCGAGGGCGACCGCTTCCTTTTCGTTGTTCATGATGCCGGTCCTCCGGACAAGGTGTGGCGGCTTATTCGGCGTCCTCGAATTCGAACGTCTCGGCTTCATCGTCATAGGTGAACAGCTCGGCATAGCGCGCCCAGCTCGTCACCGCCTTCAGGGTCTCCTCGGCATAGTCCTCGCTCATGAAGGCCTCCAGCTCCTCCTGGAACTGTGCGCTGGGAACCCGGTGGTTCGGCGCCCCCTTGAGCGTGGCGTGGATGTGCGCGGCCAGCGGCACATAGAGGACGAGATGCTCGGCGAACAGGCGCTTGCGGTCGTCCACCCCGGACTCGGCGAACAGGCGGCCGGGTTCGGTCAGATGGATGTCGCCCTCCGCCACCTCGGCGAATCCCAGCATCTGCAGCGCCTCGGCGATGGGGAACAGGTCGTCGATCTCGTGCTGCAGACCGGCGGCGAGATGCGGCAGGTCGGCCTTGCCGAGATAGGCGGGCGATGCCAGCGTTTCCATCAAGCCGGCCAGCAGGTTGGTCGACACCCGCTCCAGCGGTTGGGCATGGACCGGACGTCGCTTCTCCGTCGCACTGGCCGGAACGGGCAGCGGCTTGCGCGCCGTCATCAGCCCGTAGATGTCGTCGACCATGGCGCGGAATGCCGGCTCCAGACGGTTGCGCGGGTGCGGCAGCTCGACCCGGATTTCCGCGGCAACCCGACCGGGGTTGGAGGAGAACACCAGGATGCGGTCGCACATCAGCACCGCCTCCTCGATGTTGTGCGTCACCATCAGGATCGATTTGATCGGCAGCCGCCGCTCCATCCACAGGTCGAGCAGATCGGTGCGCAGTGTTTCCGCCGTCAGCACGTCCAGCGCCGAGAACGGCTCGTCCATCAGCAGGATTTCCGGATGCACGACCAGCGCGCGGGCGAAACCGACCCGCTGGCGCATGCCGCCCGACAGCTCCTTCGGATAGGCGGATTCGAAGCCGGACAGGCCGATCAGGTCGATCGCCTCCTCGGTCCGGGCCTCGGCCTCCCCGGCGGGGACGCCCTTGGCTTTCAACCCGGCCATGACGTTCTCCCACACGGTCAGCCAGGGGAACAGGGCGAAGGTCTGGAAGACCATCGCCACCCCGTCGGTCGGGCCGCCGACCGCCTCGCCATGATGACGCACCGCACCGGCGGTCGGCTTGACCAGCCCTGCGACGATGCGCAGCAGCGTGGATTTTCCCGAGCCGGAACGGCCGAGCAGGCCGACGACCTCGCCGTCGCGCAAGGTCAGATCGACGTTGTCGAGGACGACATAATCCTGGCCGGACGGCTTGGCATAGGCCTGACGGACGCCGTTCAGCTCGAAAAGGGTGGTGTTCACGGTGTTCAGCATGACGGTGTCCCTTTCAGGCGAGGCGCAGACGGCGTTCGGCGAACGCATAGAGCGGACGCCACAGCAGGCGATTGAACAGGATGACGAACAGCGACATGACGGCGATGCCCAGCACGATGCGCGGGTAATCCCCGGCGGTCGTCGCCTGGGCGATGTAGCTGCCCAGGCCGTGGGCGGTCAGCGTGGTGTCCCCCCAGCTCACCGCCTCGGCGACGATGCTGGCGTTCCACGAACCGCCGGACGCGGTGACCGCCCCGGTGACGTAATAGGGGAAGACGCCCGGCAGCATGACGTCGCGCCACCATTGCCAGCCACGGATGCGGAAATTGGCCGCCGCCTCCTTCAGATCGCTGGGGAAGGCGGTGGCCCCGGCGATGACGTTGAACAGGATGTACCACTGGGTGCCGAGGATCATCAGCGGGCTGAGCCAGACATCCGGGTTCAGGTCGAAGCGGACGATCGCCACCACCGCCACCGGGAACAGCAGGTTGGCTGGGAAGGCGGCGAGGAACTGGGCTGCCGGCTGCACCTTCTCCGCCAGCCGCGGCCGCAGTCCGATCATCACGCCCAACGGCACCCAGACCAGCGTCGCCGCCACGATCAGCGCCACCACCCGCAGCAGCGTCGCTCCGCCGAGCAGGAAGGCGGTGCCGACGTCGCTCCATTCCACGCCCGACGCGATGAAGGTCACCATCGACCAGCCGCAATAGAGCCCGGTCATCACCAGGACGCCGTACCACGCCATGTCCACCGCCTTGACCGGCACGCGCTCCAGACAGCGCAGGATCGAGCGCCGGGCCGGGTCGACGGCCAAGCCGGCCCCGAATCCGGCGGGCAAGGCCAGCCGCCACCAGACTGCCCTCCCCAGCAGGGCATCGAGCGGCGCGAACAGCGCGCGGAAGAAACGGGTATGCTGGAACAGGTCGAGCAGCCAGGAGTCCGGCACCACCTGCGCGCCGGTCAGTTCGACCCGGAACTTGTCGGCCCAGGCGACCAGCGGGCGGAACAGCAGCTGGTCGTAGGCCAGGATGACCAGCAGCATCGCCAGCACCGCCCAGCCGACCGCGCCCAGTCGCTGCTGCGCGATGGCCTCGGCCAGATAGGAGCCGATGCCGGGCAGCGTGATGGTCTTGTCGCCGACCGTGATGGCCTCCGATGCGACGACGAAGAACCAGCCGCCCGACATCGACATCATCATGTTCCACACCAGCCCCGGCGTCGCGTAGGGTGCCTCAAGCGCCCAGAAACGCTGCCAGCCGGAAAAGCCGAAGCTGTCGGCCACCTCGTCCAGATCGCGCGGCACGGTGCGCAGCGACTGGTAGAAGCTGAACGCCATGTTCCAGGCCTGGCTGGTGAAGATGGCGAAGATTGCCGCACACTCCGCCCCCAGCACGCTGCCGGGAAACAGCGCCAGGAAGAAGACGACGGTGAAGGAGATGTAGCCGAGCACCGGCACCGACTGCAGCACGTCCAGCACCGGGATCAGAACCATGCCGGCTCGCCGGCTCTTGGCCGCCAGGGTCGCGTAGGTGAAGGTGAAGACCAGCGACGCTGCCATCGCCGCCAGCATGCGCAGGGTCGAGCGCAGGGCGTACTCCGGCAGCATCGAGGGGTCGAGGACGACCGGCTCTGCACCGATGCCGTCCAGCGGGGCCGCCATCTGGTGCCCGCCGATGGCAACCAGTGCCAGCAGCCCGATGACCAGCGGCAGGGCGAGCAGATCCCAGCGGTTGGGCTTGGCGTCAACGGCCTTCACCGAGACGCTTGTGTTGATCCAGACCATGACTGTTCCATCCCGCGGTCCTGCATCTGCGGACCGCTTGGCAAGCGCAACAACGGCTGTCCCGGCGCGGAGAGGCGCCGGAACCGCCTATGGAAAGCGGGGTTGGATCACCGACTTCGCGGAGTCGGCTCGCGCGACACGCCGCGCAGACCGCTACGAAAACGCAGCGGACGCACGAAGCGTCGGATGGTGAGGGGAATGTTCACCATGGTCCACCTGTGTTCGGTTCGGCGAAGACGCCGACCGTGGTGGACCTGTTCGGCAGGTCAGCCCAGGATCAGCGTCGTCGCGGTGTTGGGTCGAGGTCGACTACTGGGGCTTTCCATCTCTTGCCTTCTCGGCGGGAGCCGTGGTCCATCACGGACACGCGAGCGCCGGCCGATTTTGCGGTGACGTTGCCGTCCCTGTACTCCCGCGCCACGGGTTGGTCAAGAGGCGTGAGCGACGCCTTTTGAGCGGTCAAAAAAGCTTCATGGATGGAACGTCGCGTCGAGGGTTCTTCAGGCTTTCACGACATGCCAACTCAAACGGAAGGTAGGCCAGCCCGTCAGCCTCGTCCGGTAGCGTCCGTCATTCGGCGATTTGGCGGCCGCCGGCTGAGGATCGGCGGTATCACCCTGCGTGGCGATGGGGATGATGGTCATGGCCAAAGCCGGAGTGGCTGTCTCCACACTGTGCCACCTCCACCGTGATGTGGCTGAGGCCGTGCAGGTGGGCCAGTCCCTCCTTGTATGCGGCCACTGGCTTGGGGTGATCGGATACCAGGGCGACGATGGCCGCCATATGGCCCGGCCCCACCCGCCAGAGGTGAAGGTCGGTCACCCGGTCGCCGTCTGTCTCCAAGGTCGTACGGACAGCCGCAGCCAATTTCGGGTCCGGCACTGTGTCGAGAAGCACCGCCCCGGCGTCGCGGATAAGACCACAGGCCCAGCTGAGGATGACCGCGGTGCCGACCAAGCCGACGATCGGGTCCATCCAGGTCCAGCCGAACAGGCCGGCCGCCAGAAGCCCCAGGATGGCGAGGACCGAGGTCGCCGCGTCGGCCAGGACGTGGATATAGGCCGACCGCATATTCAGGTCGTGGGCATGGTGACCACCATGCCCATGCGCATGTTCGTGGACATGGTGGTCATCATCATGATCCTCGTGGTGGTCATGATGGTGATCGTGCCCATGGTGATGGTGCTCGCCGCCTAGCAACCAGGGGTGACGCCATAGAACGGGCCTCAATATACGCTAAGCGGACAAAACAGGAACTTTGTAGGGGTGCTGTTCGTTGGCTTTTCTGAGAGATTGATGGGCTTCAGATATCATTGCACCAATCTTGTAGCAGAACGGCAGCCATTGGGTTGTAAGATCGAATAGAAAAACGATTGCAGAGATGGCACAAGCTCAGCTGCTTGGCCAATCACTGGATGCTGATGTTACCCGTCATCCCGAACGTTTCGTGCAGCGGTTCGTGACAGCTGAGTTTGTAGTTGCCCGGGCTGACTGGCACAAACGCGAGGTCGGCTGACTGACCCGGCGCGATTTCGATGTCCTTCACGTAGGGATTCTGGACCATGCCCTTCGTGGTCGTCAGGCTTCTCGCGGCGATCGCCCGGAAGTACCCCTCCGAGGAAAACGTATGCGACGTTCCACCGTGGTTCTCGATGTGCAGTCGGTAGGGGCGGCCAGCCTGAAACACAAGTGTCGTGGGCTGATAGCTGTATTCCTGCATCGCCACGTTGACCGGTTCAGCGCCTGTCCAGTCGACCCCTGCTGTTCTTGCTGGAGCATCCGCGATGTAGCCCGGTGGCGCGACGGTCTCGACCGCCGTTCCCGCAGCACAGCCGGCCATCGTGACCGTCAACAGAACTGAAGCAAAGTGATAGGTCCGTAGCATGCCCGTTCCTCCCAAGAAACGACGGATCCGGTGCCTCCGATGCCACTACATCTTCAGGCGATAGCATAACGTCCGTGTTCAAGGGTGACGCGGCACAGGAGGTGCTTATTCCCAGCTCATATGGAGAGTGGACCGCCATCTCACCGCCCCACTCGCCGCACATTGCGCTACAGCATAAGGCGCAGCATTTCGCCTTGCTGGGCAAGACTTTTGGGCACGGATGTCGACAGTATCAACTAGGTCTGACGCGGTACCCGCGAGCGGCAGGTCGACAGCCGACGGATGGTTGGAAACACACAACCGCATCTACGGTGCCGCTGCGGCATAGGGACGCACTGAAGGCGTGGCATCATGCGTTGACGACGCAACACTCATCGGCTATTGAGCGCCCCGTCATTGGGGAGTAGCCACCCTCCATTCAGAGAGGGGCGTGCGTCAACAGACTTGGGCCTGCGGCCCATGGCGCACGCGGCCGCCAACCGGCCATCAAGCAAGACCACTGGCGCTGCATCCGTCCGGCCGGACGGGATGCCGCGCTGGTGTGCTTCCGCGTCCGGCCAACCGTCTTGAGTTTTCCATGCTTCTCACCATCATCCTTCTGCTTGCCTCCGCCGCGCTGATCTATGCAGCCTGTGAAACCTTTGTGAATGGCATCGAGTGGGTCGGACGAAAGCTGAGGCTTAGTCAGACCTCCACCGGTACCGTGCTTGCCGCGTTGGGAACTGCGCTGCCGGAAAGTGTGGTGACACTTGTCGCTGTCGCGTTTGGCGACGGAGCCGCGCACAAGGACATCGGCATTGGCGCTGCCCTGGGTGGGCCTCTGGCGCTCAGCACCTTGGCCTATGCAGTGGTCGGGATGTCGCTGTTCGTCAATCGACGCCGGATTGGGCGGGCCAACACCCTGGTGCAGGTGGATGGGCTACGGTTAAGCCGCGACCAGATGTGGTTCCTCGGCATTTTCCTCGTGAAGATCGCGGTCGGCGCTGCTGTCTTCAGCATCAAGCCGTGGCTCGGCATTGCTTTCCTGGCTGCTTATGCCATGTACATTTGGAAGGAAGTACGCCGCGAGGACGATGGCTGCGAGGACGTCGAACTTGAACCTCTCAAGATCCGTCCTGGAGAGGCTGATCCTGCTTTGGGTTGGGCCTTGGTGCAGACCGGTGTTGCACTTCTGGTGATCTTCGTAGCTTCCCAATTGTTCGTCGCGCAGATCAGTGACATCGCCCCGGCGCTCGGGTTGCCGCCGCAGGTCACGGCTCTGCTGCTCAGCCCATTGGCGACAGAACTGCCGGAAACGATGAACGCCATCATTTGGGTCCGTCAAGGCAAGGAGCGGTTGGCGCTCGCCAACATCTCCGGCGCGATGATGATCCAGGCCACCGTGCCGACTGCGTTCGGCCTTTTCTTCACGCCTTGGATGCTGGATACGCCGCTGTTCCTCGCTGCGGGCTTTACGGCTGTGGCTGTGGCATCGCTGATGATGGCGTTCCGCTCTGGAATGGTTTCCAGCGAAAAGTTGACCCGGGTCGGTTGGCTGTATTTGGCATTTGCAGGGATGCTGGCATTCGCCCGCTGATCGCGGAGGGCGCTCGTTCAGGCGGGCGAGCGTCCGACAGGTGCCAAGGTCCCGCCATCTCGTATCTCCCCTGACAGAACACCTCCGACAAGCGTCACCGGAGAAATGTTGCTGAGGGCTGCGAAATGCTGGACATGTCTATGCCTTCGCTTGCCGCTGCACGACGCACGACAGCCCCACCAGCGCGATCAACGAGACTGCGGCTCCGACTAGGAACGTTGCATCCGGACCCACAACGGTCCACAACACCCCGGCCACAGTGCTGGCGATCAACAGAGCAAGGCCGGTCATGAGGTTGTAGAGGCCGAACCCTGTTCCCCGCAGGTCTGCGGGCGTGGCATCGGCGACGAAGACCGCAAGCAGCCCTTGAGTGGAGCCCATGTGAAGCCCCCACAACGCCGCCCCGGCCAGGACAACCCACGCGCTTCCAGCGGCCGCGAGAACCAAGTCCGCGAGAACAAGAAAACCAACCCCCAGAGCCAATAGGCGGCGCCGGTTCATCCGGTCGGCCAAACGCCCCAGGGGATATGCGGAAACCGCGTAGACGACGTTCATAACGATGAGCACCAGCGGCGCGTAAGCGTTCTCCATGCCGACGCTCTGGGCGCGCAGCAGCAGGAAGGCCTCGCTGAAGCGCGCCAGTGTCAGCACTGATGCCAATGCCACCACGCTCCAGAACGTTGCATCCAACCGTCGCAGCTGGCTGCGCTGAATCGGAAAGCGGCGCGGTTCAGTGGAGGGTTGCGTGTCGGGCTCACGCACGCCGAACAGGATCACCGCGACGGCCACGAACGCCGGGAGGACGGCAATCCAGAACACTAGGCGGAAGTCATCGCCGCTCAGGACCATCAGCAGCATGGCGATCGCTGGTCCGGCGAAAGCCCCTACCGTGTCCATCGACTGCCGCAGGCCAAAGGCGGCGCCGCGCAGGTCAGGCGGCGTCACCTCGGCAACCAGCGCGTCGCGCGGCGCCCCGCGCACACCTTTGCCGATCCGGTCGAGGAAGCGGGCGAGCAGGACCGAGGCCAGCGTGTCGGCGAGCGGAAAGACCGGCTTTGTCAGGGCGGCCATGCCGTAGCCCAGCAGCAGCAACGGCTTGCGTCGCCCCATCCAGTCGCTGACCACCCCGGAGAAGATCTTGGTGATGGCGGCGGTGGCTTCGGCAATGCCCTCGATGAAGCCAACAGACAGTGCACTGGCTCCCAGGACAGAGACTAGGAACACCGGCAGCAGGCTGTGGATCATCTCCGAGGAGACATCCATGAACAGGCTGACGAACCCAAGTGCGACCACACTACTGGGGATGGAGCGGAGTGACACGGTTTATTAGTTCCCCACAACCCGTTCAACGATCACCAGCGGACCCACAAGTAGTGATTACAGATCCTCCTGACGGCGATCATGCCGCGTGACGATGAGGGTGATGGTCATGGCCGGAGCCGGTGTGGCTATCTCCGCATTGCGCCAACTCCACTGTGACATGGCTGAGGCCGTGCAGGTGAGCCAACCGTGCCTTGTACGCGGCTACCGGCTTCGGGTGATCGGACACGACGGCAATGATGGCCGCCATATGGCCTGGACCGACGCGCCAGAGGTGCAGGTCGGTGACGCGGTCGCCATTGGTCTCCAGGGTGGTGCGGACAGCCGTTGCCAGTTTCGGGTCCGGCACCGTGTCAAGAAGCACCGCGCCAGCGTCGCGGATAAGGCCATAAGCCCAGCTGAGGATGACGGCGGTGCCAACCAGACCGACGATTGGGTCCATCCAAGTCCAGCCGAATAAACCAGCCGCCAGAAGCCCAAGGATGGCGAGGACGGACGTCGCGGCGTCGGCCAGGACGTGGATGTAGGCCGACCGCATGTTCAGGTCGTGGGCGTGGTGACCGCCATGCCCATGCGCTTGCCCGTGGGAATGGTGGTCCTCATGATCCTCATGGTCGTCATGATGGTGATCATGATGGTCATGGTGTTGGTGGGCGCCGTGGTCGTGATGATGCCCATGCCCGTGGTGATGGTGCTCGCCGCCCAGCAGCCAGGCGCTGCCAAGATTGACCGCAAGGCCCAGGACGGCGATGACGATGGCCTCGCCGTAGGCAATGGGCACCGGGTTGACGAGGCGCTCGACGCTCTCATAGCCGATCAGCAGGGCGATCATTGCCAGGATGATAGCGGACGCAAAGGCGGCCAATTCACCGAGCTTGCCGGTGCCGAAGGCGAAGCGCTCGTTGCGGAGGTGACGCCGGGCGTAGACGTAGGCAAGCGCAGAAATGCTGAGCGCTGCCGCGTGGGTCGACATGTGCCAGCCGTCAGCGACCAGGGCCAGTGAGCCGAACATCGTGCCGCCGACGATTTCGCCGACCATCATGACCAAGGTCAGCGCGACCACGATCCAGATGCGCCGCTCGTTACGGTCGTGATGCTCGCCGAGGAAATCATGCTGGTGCGTCCACGGGGCGATGGAGTGGGAGTGCATGTGGCTGGTCCTAATGAAGCAGGGAAGGACGGGTCCAGAGTTCCACTGTCAGTCTGGCCTCATCTTCCGGAACGTCAGGGTGGTGGAACTGGAATATTGCCAACCCCACGTCGCGGGCATGAGCGTTCGGTTCTCCGCGCCTTACCAACTCGGCGAAGGCGCGTTCAACAGCGGCACGACAGCACATTGGGCGGCCTCCTAGAGATACTTGGCAAGCTCACGAAGCTTGGAAAGACGGTCGCGGTCCTCACGGGGAATTGGACCAACGATCTCTTCGAGATGATGGTCGATATGGTCGAGGATCAGGACGCTTTTCGCCTTCTCCAGAGCTTTGATGACGGCCTGCAGCTGTTGGGCGATGTCGATGCCGTCCCGCCCCTCCTCGATCATACGAGTGATGGTGGCGAGATGGCCTTCGGCCCGGCGCAGGCGGTTCTTCAGATCGGGGTTGTTAGCATGGCTCATGGCGTTGTCCTATCCCCCTGGAGGGGATAAGTCAACCGTGTGTTATTTAGGGCCCGGGGAGCAGCAGAGCAGGAAATCAACGTAGGGCCAATCAGGAATCGAAGGCAGTAGCCTTGGGGGTCTGAAGGGCAAACGCCCGGTACAGCGTTGATGCGTGGACATTGAGAATTCGCGCTGCTTCGCGGGGAGATCGCCCTTCATCGACCAAGCGCCGAGCGAGAGCTATCTGGTCAGCGGTCAACTTCGGCGGCCGGCCAAACCGTACGCCACGAGCTCTGGCCGCCGCACGGCCTATGCCGGTCCGCTCGGCGATCAGGGAGCGCTCGAACTCGGCGATGCCAGCGAACACGGTCAGGACCATGCGGCCGGCCGGTGAAGTGGTGTCGGCCCATGGCTCCGCAAGCGACCGGAGACCCGCGCCAGCCCCCTGGAGCTGCTCCGCAATATCGAGAAGATCACGGGTTGACCGGGCCAGCCTGTCGAGGCGCGTGACCGTCACAACGTCGTCGGACCGGAGCTGGTCGATCAGCCGGGCAAGCTGTGGCCGGTCGCGTTTTGCCCCGGAAACCTTCTCCTCATAAATCCGCCGACAGCCGGCCGCCTGTAGGGACGCCCGCTGCTGCGAAAGATCCTGGTCGTCCGTGGAGACGCGCGCATAGCCGATGAGCATGGGGCATCCTTCGCAAAAGTCATCGCAAAATTCTTTTCTTTTGCGATCGACTTTTGCAACATCAAAATTCCTCAGGATTCGGTTCGGTGCCTGGGTGTCGCGGAACTCAGGAGTTTTGCGAAGGAAAGAACGGTCGCAGAAACACTACATGGCCCATGTTCTCAGGCTTTTCTCAGACTCCGGAGATCACTGTCGTGTCGTGACCCTTTGAAGGACCGATAAGTGCCCACTCCTTTGACGCGAAGGAAAGCCGCCGATACCGGTCTTCCGCCGGCCGCGCAAGGCTCTGCTCAGGATAGCACAACCCTGGGCGATGGTCGGAAGGCGATGGCGGCGGCACCGCCGACGATGAGGATGTCGGCAAGGTTGAAGGTCGGCCAATGCCAGCCGAAGGCATGCAGGTCCAGAAAATCGGTGACGGCTCCCTGGCGGATGCGGTCGACCGCATTGCCGATGGCTCCACCTGCCATCGCCCCGGCCGCAAGCGCCGAAGGACGGTCCGACAGCTGTGCCCCCCATCCGAGCAACACGAGCGCCATCGACAGCGCAAAGCCTGCCAGGACATAAGGTGGCAACGCCATGTGGCCCGAGAACAGACCGAAGCTGACGCCGGTGTTGAAGCCGAGGCGCAGATTGAAGAACGGAGTGATCTGGACGATGTCCGCCGGGGTGAGGATGTGAGTGAGCATCGCCCATTTGCTCACCTGATCCGTAAGCACTGCGATGACCGCCATAGCCATCGCCATGTACAAACTCGCTGGACACCAACGAAACGCCATGCCGAACACTCCTCAGCCAGATGAAAGCGGCACCTGCGTGCCGCAGGCATCCTGCCTGCTCTAGCCGCTAGAGTATCAAGAGGAATTCTTGCTTGGCGTTTCGGGCGCAGAACCCGCTTTTATCACCGCCATCAATGATGCTCGTGCAGGCAATGAGCATGGTCGGCCAGCACCTCGATCACATGGCAGCTGCGCACCTCCCCTTGCGCGCACTGGTCCACCATCTGCCGGACCTCCGCCTGAAGTGCCTGCAGCCGCCGAATCTTCGATTCTATGTCGGCCAGATGCGCACGGGCAAGGGCGTCTGCGGCCTCGCAGGGTTGTCCCGGATCGTCGGCCAGCATCAATAGCTGGCGGATGGCGTCGACCTCGAAGCCCAGTTCGCGGGCATGCCGGATGAAACGCAGCCGGCGGACCGCGGCCTCGCCGTAAGTCCGGCGGTTGCTGTCGGTCCGTGACGGGGTGCGCAGCAATCCAATGCTCTCGTAATAGCGGATTGTCGGAATCTTCACCCCAGCTTGGGTCGAAAGGGCACCGATCGTCAGAGTGCTCATGGTGAGTTTTCTCTCTTGATTCTCTAGTCGCTAGAGAATGTACGGTCGGGGCAGAATATCGACAAGGGAACCCGCCATGAACGCCAACGATGAGACGACCCCGACGGACCGGCAGCGGACCCGCTTCCGGGTGGGCGGAATGGATTGCGGCTCTTGCGCCGCGAAGATCGAAACCGCGTTGCGGCGGATTCCTGGGGTGCATGAGGTTCGGGTTTCCGTGCCCAACGGTACGATGACCGTCACCCACGATCCGTCGATCGGCAGCGACGCCATCACCGCTCCGATCGTCCGGCTGGGGTATCAGATAGGTCCGGCCGAGGTCCTGACGACCGCCGGCGGGGCCGCCGAGCACAGCCACGGCACGGACGGCCACTGTGGCCACGACCATTCCCATGACGATGATCACGCGCACGATCACGCCGCCAACCAGACCCACGTGCATGCTCACGGCGCCGATGAATGGTCGGACCCGGCATTAGGCGCACTTCCCTGGTGGCGGCGGCCGAAGGCGCGGCTGGCGCTCGCCTCCGGCCTCGCGCTCGGAGTCGCCTATGTCGTGGGCGCCCTGGTTCCCGCCGTTTCACAATGGGCCTTCCTGCTGGCGATGGCGGTCGGGCTGGTGCCGATCGCGCGCCGGGCCTTCGCCGCCGCCGGTGCCGGCACGCCGTTCTCGATCGAGATGCTGATGACCATCGCGGCGGTCGGCGCCGTCGTCATCGGTGCGGTGGAGGAAGCGACCGCGGTGGTCTTCCTCTTCCTGGTCGGCGAATTGCTGGAAGGCTTCGCCGCCGGCCGAGCGCGCGCCAGCATCCAGGGGCTGATCGGCCTGATGCCGGACAGCGCCCTGGTCGAGAGCGATGGCGGGACCCGGACGGTGCCGGCGTCGGGGCTGCAGGTCGGCGCGGTCATCCTGGTGCGCCCGGGCGACCGGGTGGCGGCCGACGGGGTGATCTTGTCCGGGGACAGCGCGCTCGACGAGGCGCCGGTGACCGGCGAGAGCGTGCCCAAGCGCAAGGGCGAAGGCGACCGGGTGTTCGCCGGTACCATCAACGGCGACGGCACGTTGCGGGTGCGGGTGAGCGCCACGGCGAAGGACAACACCATCGCCCGCGTCGTGCGGCTGGTCGAAGAGGCGCAGGAGAGCAAGGCGCCGACCGAACGATTCATCGACCGTTTCTCGCGCTGGTACACGCCGGGCGTCGTGGTGGTGGCGGCGCTCGTCGCCGTGCTGCCGCCGCTGCTGGCTGGGGGGAACTGGGGGGACTGGGTCTACAAGGGGCTGGCGGTCCTGCTGATCGGCTGCCCCTGCGCCCTGGTGATCTCCACCCCGGCGGCGATCGCCGCCGGCCTGTCCAACGGCGCGCGCCGCGGCCTGCTGATGAAGGGCGGCGCCGTGCTGGAGGCGCTGGGCCGCATCACCACCGTCGCCTTCGACAAGACCGGCACCCTGACCGAGGGCAAGCCGCGCGTGACCGACGTGATCGCCTTCGCCGGCGGCGAGCAGGAAGTTCTGGCCCGGGCGGCCTCGCTGGAGGCCGGGTCGAGCCACCCGCTGGCCAAGGCGATCCTCGGCGCCGCCGCCGAAGCCGGCCTGACCGTCGTCGCCGCGTCCGACACCGGTGCGCTCGCCGGCAAGGGCGTGCGGGGCCGGATGGACGGGGTGGAATTGGCCCTGGTCTCACCGCGGGCGGCCGGAGAGCGGACCCCGCTGACGCCGGACCAGGCGGAGCGGATCGCCGCGCTGAACGGCGAGGGCAAGACGGTTTCGGTCCTGCTGGTGGAGGGCCTTGTGTCGGGCCTGCTGGCGATGCGCGACGAGCCGAGGGCCGACGCGCCGGCCGGCATCGCGGCACTGCGCGAGGCCGGGATCCGGTCGCTGATGGTGACGGGCGACAATGTGCGGACGGCTAGGGCGGTGGCGGACAGGCTGGGGGTCGAGTTCCATGCCGAGCTTCTGCCGGAGGACAAGCAGCGCATCGTCCGCGACCTGCAGGCGCGTGGCGAGCGGGTCGCCAAGGTCGGCGACGGCATCAACGACGCCCCGGCGCTCGCCGCCGCCGACGTCGGCATCGCCATTGGCGGCGGCACCGACGTGGCGCTGGAGACCGCCGACGCCGCCGCCCTGCATGCCCGGGTCGGCGACGTGCCGGCGATGGTCCACCTGTCGCGCCGGACCATGGCGAACATCCGACAAAACATTGTGCTGGCGCTGGGGCTGAAGGCCGTGTTCCTCGTCACCACCGTGGCCGGGATCACCGGGCTGTGGCCGGCGATCCTCGCCGACACCGGCGCCACCGTGCTGGTCACCGCCAACGCCCTGCGCCTGCTGTCGCTTCGCCCGTGAGGCTTTCAAACCCGCAGTTCGATGAACGGAGCTGGATCATGACAGACACTGACTCTGACGCACACGGCCTGCTGTGCCCCCATTGCGGGATTGGCCTTGCCATGTCCGAACGGAACGGCATTGAGATCGACTACTGCCCGAAGTGCCGCGGCGTATGGCTGGATCGGGGTGAGTTGGATAAGATCATCGAGCGCAGTGCTCTTTACGAGGCACAACTCAGGCAGCCATCCCTGGCTGGTAGCGTCCAACCCCCTGATCGGGCCAGTGCCAGCAGTGGCACCCCCTTCCTTCCGCAGCTGCCGGCCAGCCCCTGGGGAGGCGCGCCGGCGTCAGCTACCTCCCCGTCCACTCAGTCCCCGGAACAGCATGCGTCCCATGCCTATGGGGCTCAGGGATGGGTGGCTCAACCACACTCCTCGCCCACCCCAGGTCACCCCGGCCATCATGCCGATCACCGGCCGACCCACGGTCAAGAACATCATCAAGGGCATGGCAGGGAGGGGCATAGCGGGCATCGTGGATCGTTCCTCGGCCGGTTCTTCGATTGAGGATCCGTAGTGGACTGCCCCCCGCAGCTGAGAGGACTGTTAAAGTGTTCCGGATTGGTCATGCCACCAGGGCCGGGCGGCCGCCCGGCCCTGGTGGCGGGAATTTTTCTTCGAACTCGACCGGTGGGCTGTAAGCAAGGGCCGAGTGAAGGCGCTGGCGATTGTATACCTCGTCGATGAAGCGGTCGATGCAGGCCCGCGCCTGGGCGATGTCAGCGTAGGCTCGACCGTCGACCTCTTCGGTCTTGAGTGTCTTCATGAAGCTCTCCGCCATGGCATTGTCGTAAGGGCAGCCGACCCGGCTCATGCTTGGCTGGACGCCATGAGCCTCCAGACGCCCGATGTAGGCCCGGCACGCATACTGGACGCCTCGGTCGGAGTGGTGAACCATCGGTCCCGCTCCGCGCGCGGCCAAGGCGCCGTCGAGCGCCTCCAGTGTCAGCTCCGCACGCAGATGATCGGCCAGTGCCCAGCCGATCACCCGGCGCGACCAGGCGTCCAGGATAACCGCCAGATAGGCGAACTCCCTACCCAGCCGGACATAGGTGATGTCGGCAACCCACAGCTGGTTCGGCCCGCTCAGCGTCAAGCGGCGTGCCACGTTGGGCCAGACCGGAAAGTCATGCCGGCTGTCCGTCGTCGCCGGGACGAACGCTGCCCGCCGCAGACACAGCAGGGTGTCCTCCCGCATCAGCCGCAGCACCCGCTTGTGGTTCGCCAGCCGACCCTCCCGACGCAACAGCGCCGTGATCCGCCGGTAACCGTAATGCCGATGCGCCAGGGCCAACCGCTGGATGGCGTCGCGCAGGTCGGTCTCCTCCGCTGCCGGCGAGCGCCCCTGCCAATGCCAGTAAAAGCCGGCCCGGCTCACGCCGGCCAACCGGCACATCCCTTCCACCGAAACTCTGCCTTGCCGCTGCGTCATCGCCTCGATGGCGGCGTAGACGCCGTCTCGCCAGCCGCGCTCTTCGGCCGGCGTGACGCCTCGATACGCTGCAAGGCTTCGCTGAAAACATCCAACTCAAGCTGCTGGCGCGCAACCGTTCGCTCAAGCTCCGATACCCAGGCCCGCACATCAGGCGCAAGCTGATCCAATGCTGCCACCGCAGGCGCGCTCGGCGCCGGACCCGTCGACGGGCCTCCCTCTGCAGATCGAGACCGCCGATAGCCGCGTCGGCGGCCAGGACGACGCTCCAATCCAGCCTCACCCTCACGACCAAAAGCATCGCGCCAGCGGTAAATCTGCGCACGGAATACGCCGGATTCCCGCTCAAGATCCGTTATCCGCTCGCCAGCTTCAAGCCGACGAACCAGCGAAACCTTGAACTTCAAACTTCGCTTCTCTCCCATCGGTCCTCTCCTGCAGAGAACCGGAACACTTTAACCCTGTCTCAGTTTCAGGGGGCACTCCAGTACAAGCCAGCGGCAGATTCGGTGTTCCCGTCAAGCGGCGCCCGAACCGTGAGACGGCTGTCGTGCGGGAGGCCGGGCGCGAAGCCGCCCCTTCCATCCACCGACCAGAACGGACGACAAGACTACGGCGAGTGCAAGTGGCACCAGCAGCAAATCGCCCCAACGGGCATAGGGAGTGGGCGACAGGGGCGGCGGAAGCCGCGCGTCGACAATCCCGGTTTCATTCAGCGGCAGCTTGGCGCTGATGGTGCCGTACCCGTCGATGACGGCAGAAATCCCGGTGTTCGCAGCACGCACCATCGGCAATCCCTCCTCGACAGCCCGCATGCGGGCGGACGCGAGATGCTGGTCGGGACCGATCGACGTCCCGAACCAAGCGTCGTTGGTTGGATTGAAGATCCAATCCGGCCGACGGGTGCGGTCTACCAGCTCGCCCGGAAAGATCGCCTCGTAGCAGATGGCGACGCCCACCGTTTGCGCTCCCACCTGCAGGGTTCGCGGTCCCGGCCCGGCGGAGAAATCGCCGAATCCGGCTGTGAATTGATTCAGCGGCAACACCCCACGCAAGGGGACATACTCGCCGAACGGGACGAGGTGGTGCTTGTCGTAAACTCCTTCGATGCCGCCACCGTCATTGACGGTGATGACCGCGTTCCAGATCGCGCGACCGGTCGGTTCATAGGATCGCCGCGGCGTTCCGGCCAGCAGATGAGCGCCGGGAGGCAAGCGCGCGGCGATCCTGGCGAGCATCTCGCCTGCCTCGTCCAGGAAGCCGGGATAGGCGGTCTCCGGCCAGAGGAGCAGATCATACCGGCCCGGCCGGGAGGAAAGGTCGAGATAACGCTCGACGGTCGCCGCCCGCTGTTCCGGCAGCCATTTCTTAACCTGTGGGATATTGCCTTGCACGATGCGCACCAGGGGACCGGAAAGGTCTTCGGCGCGGGCAATCCCGTCCTCGCCACTGTCTGGCGGGAGGCGCAGCGCCCCCGCAGCCAGGATCAGCAGGGCGAGGAGGGCTGCCATTCGTGCCGAATGCCGGTCGCGACGGGAGGTGGCCAGCAGGGACAGAGGCATCAGCACGGCGGCGAACACGGTGAGCAGGCTGAGGCCGTAGCTGCCGAAAACGGCGGCGATCTGCCGGGGAGCCGGATGATCGACCCAGGCATAGGCGACCAAATTCCAGGGAAATCCTGTCAGCACATGGCCGCGCAGCCATTCCGACGCCGTCCACAGCAGGGCAAAGACCGTTGCGTCGGCCACCCCGCCCCACCGCAACCGGGCGAAAATCCAAGCGGGTATGGCGATGAACAGCGCCAGGAATGCGGAAAGCCCTCCGACTGCGGGAGCCGCCATCCAACCGAAGCGTTCGGCGTCAACAAAAAAACTCTCGCCGATCCAATGAATTCCGGCGATGAAATAACCCATGCCGAAGCTCCAGCCGGTCAGCACCGCGGCGGCCGGTCCGGCTCTGCAAAGCAGGAGAAACAGACCGCCAAGGCCCAGCACGAGAAAGGGCAGGAGTGAAAAGGGCGGGAGGGCAAGCACGGTTAGGGCGCCGAGCAGTGCCGCCAGCGGACCCTTGACGAAGGTGCTCCGAATGACCCGCGTCATTCGAAGCACCGCTTCCAATGTGACCCTTTGCGGAATGCCCCTATCGACACCTTCGTCCCATCCGTGGTCCTTATGATCGGTGCGAGGCATGGTGCATGCTCCAGCCGCTGGAGAAGCAAGATGTTTTCCACGCTCGCCGCCGTGCCGTTGACGGTTGTTCGCACGCGGCTGTGCAGGATATCATCGGTGCGATGATCAGATTTCGCCGCCTCACCCCTGTCCTGCTGCTCCTGGGCTTCGTGTTTGGATTGGCCCTTCCGCTCTCTGGGCCATCCCTGTGGCCGGCTGTGGCAGGGGGCGCAACGTTAATATGCTGTCCGGAGGACTGCCCCTCCAGCGGTGGCGGCGCGGCACGCAACGAAGGCGGACCGGTCTTCACCTGCGGCCATGGCGGAGCCTGCCTGATGCTGCCCGCTTGGCAGAAGGTGACCGCGCCGACCGTCGCCATGGCAGCCCGGTTCCTTCCCATACCGTCCGACCCTGATAAGGGCCGCTCGTTCGCTCCCGATCAGCGCCCGCCCATCCGGGCTGCCGTCTGAACGTTCGGGTTCCGGGCGACAGCCCACCCCTGGACCGGGCCACCATGGCCTCTCCCGATATCCCAGCGCCTTTCGGACGGCCTGCCGCCCGCTGCGTCCGCCGTTCGTCAAACGGAAGATCCGAATCATGCTTTGCAGCCGCGCAGTCCGCGCCACCATTATGTTTGCCGCCCCCTTGACGGTTTGGGTGTTCGCCGGAGACGCTTCGGCGCAGGCATCGGCCAGTCCAGCCCAACCGCAGCCAGTCTTCTACGAGCGTGTACTGGGTGACCCCAAGGCACCGGTCGAGGTGATCGAATATGCATCGCTGACCTGCCACCATTGCGCCACCTTCCACAACACGGTGCTGCCGCAGGTGAAGAGGGAACTGGTCGACACCGGAAAGATTCGCATCGTCTACCGGGACTTCCCTCTCGACCGCATCGGGCTGGAGGCCGCCACCCTGGCCCGCTGTGTGACGCCTGAACGCTACTTTCCCCTGCTGGAGGTTCTCTTTTCCAGCCAGGACGGCTGGGCGCACGCCACCGATCCGGTGGAAGCGCTCACACGGATCGGCGGACTTGCCGGCCTGTCCCGCACGGCTTTCGAGAAGTGCCGGAACGACCAAGCCCTGCAGGACGCCATCCTGCAGTCGCGCATGGGGGCCGAGCGGTTCCATGGCGTCGACTCCACGCCTTCCTTCGTGATCGGCGGCAAGACCTACAAAGGGGTCCTGCAGTTCGGGGAGTTCCGGAAGGCCGTGGAACCCTTGCTGCCGATGCCTTGAACGGCACCAAGGTCGGCTGGCGGGCCGATTGCCCTCTCCCTTCAACTTGCTCACAGGAGCATCGAGCATGAAGACCATCCTCGTGGCTGGCAGCATCGTCCTCAGCTTGACCGGCCTAGCCGGCACCGCGCCGGTGAGCGCCGGCGATCTTTCGGTCGAGCGCGCCTGGGCGCGTGCGACCATCCCCTCCGCGAAGACCGGCGCCGTCTATTTCACCATCCGCAACGCCAGCGCGCGGCCTGACCGGATCTTGGCCCTAGAGACCACGGTCGCCGCACATGCGATGCCGCACCAGACCGTGCAGGAAGGCGACGTCTCGCGCATGGTGGAGGAAAATTCCCTGAACGTTCCCGCCGCCGGAGTGCTGGAGTTGAAGCCCGGTGGGACGCACGTGATGCTGATGGATCTGAAAGGCGGCCTGAAGCCGGGCCAGTCCTTCACCCTGAACGTCACTTTCGAGCAGGCGGGGACGATTTCCGTCCCGGTCACCGTCGGGCGTGCGGGCGCCATGGGGCCGGAATGACCGCGCCATGACCTGGATCCGTCGAATCCGCGCCACCCTCTGGGTGGCAGCCGGTGTTGCCCTCATGGCCGTCTATGTTCTGGCTTGGCGGCAACCCGCAAGTGTAGAGACCCGCAACGGGATGGTGCCGGGTCGCTCGATGGCCGAAGGCGCCCGCTGGCAACTTCTGGATGACCAGGGACGTCCGTTCGTTCCCGATGATCTTCAAGGGCGTCCGACGGTCATGGTCTTCGGCTTCACTCACTGCCCCGACATCTGTCCGACCTCGCTGTCCTACCTGGCCGGTGTGCTCCAGTCACTCGGACCGCGGGGAGACGCCATCCAGCCGCTGTTCCTGACCGTGGATCCGGAGCGCGACAGCGTTGCGGTGATGGCCGACTATACCGACCTGTTCGACCCCCGTATCCGCGGGGTGACCGGCGCACCGGATCAGATGTCGGCGGCATTGAAGGGGCTTGGCGTCTATGTCCGCAAGGTGCCGCAGGACGGGGGGTACGGCATGGACCACAGTGCAACCATCCTGCTGATCGACTCGCAGTCGCGCCTGCGCTCGACGCTGGACATCCATGAGGGAGCGGAGGTTGCCGCCCGGAAGATCGAACGGCTGCTTGTTGCAGAAGCCAGAAGCCGTTGACTTAACGTTGGTGTATGGAGGCATTGCCGAGGCATTTTGCGGAGGGCTGAGGTGCCGTGTAGAAGGGCATCCTCCGGGAGAATTTCTGGGTGTTCCTGCTGTTGGTGACCATCGGAAAGGCTGCCCGTTACGTGGCACTGGTGGTCGCTGTCTATCCCCTATTGCGTGCAGTCGAGGACCAATCATGTCGTCTTGCCCCTGCGGCTCCGGCCGTTTCTTCGAAGAGTGCTGTGCTCCTATCCTTGCCGGGGAGCCGGCACCGACCGCTGAAGCCCTGATGCGGTCCCGCTACACCGCCTTCGTCCGCCACGACCTGGAGCATGTCGAGCGAACCCATGCTGCGGAAATCCGCGAGGACTTCAACCGTGGCGAAGCAGAACGGGTGGCGGACGAGTCCGAGTGGCAGCGGCTCGACATCCTGCGCGCCAACGAGGAGGGTGACGTTGGAACGGTGGAGTTCCTGATCCATTTCCGTCGCGACGGCAACGATATGCGCCACCACGAGCGGGCGAGCTTCCGCCGGGAGGACGGGCACTGGCTCTATGTCAGCGGCGAGGTGAACCCGAAGGGGGAACCGCGCCGGGTGATCAAGGTCGGACGCAACGAGCCCTGCCCCTGCGGGTCGGGCAAGAAATACAAAGCCTGCTGCGGCAAGTGAGGGAAGAGCCGCCATGGAACCGCATTTCTCCTGCACCGCCTGCGGCAAGTGCTGCCACGGTTGGCTGCCGCTGACACTGAACGATGCCGTCGCCCACGCCGGCCGTTTCCCGCTGGCCATGGTGTGGACGCCGGTGCGCTCGAACGCCCGCTCCTATGACCTGACGACCAGGTTGGGCTCCACGGTGCGCCTGCCCAACCGCAAGACGGTGGCCGTGCTGATCGTGCCGACCGCCTATATGCCGACCTCCTACCCCTGTCCCGAGCTGCGCGAGGACGGGCTGTGCGGCATCCATGAGGACAAGCCGTCGCGCTGCCGCACCATGCCCTTCTATCCCTACCGCGAGGAAAAGGATCAGGCCGACCTGCTGATCCCGCGCAAGGGCTGGCAATGCGACGTGTCGGAGGCGGCGCCGGTCGTCTACCGCGACCACGCCATCGTCGACCGCGGCGACTTCGACCGGGAGCGGGGTGACTTGCGCGATCAGGCGCCGGTGATCCAGCGCTATGCGGACTATGTACTGAAATACATGCCGTGGATCGTCGATGAGTTGGCGAAGCTGGCGGCCAAGCCGACCGGCGGCAATCTGGTCACCAGCCTGTCTTCCTTCCTCATCGCCACCCGCCGGTCAGATGCCGCGGAGATTGCTGCGGCCCAAGTTCCCTTGTTCCAGGCGATGGCGGAGCGGACGAAGGGCGATCCGGCGCTGCGCGACTACCACCGCAACTACAGCGGATGGGCTAAGGAGATGGAGAGCTTGGCGCGACGCAGGCTTGGCAGCTGAACATTTAACAGGGCGAACGACGCCCATACCATGTTCTTCACTCACACTGGACGGTGAGCGTTGAGAGACAACGATGGTCTACCGCGTCTCGAGAGACTTCTAGGTTTTCTGTTCCGCTGCTTCCTGAACATCCATTACCGAGGACGCACATCGCTCTCGCCTCGTGAGTTCTATTTTTGTTTCAGCATCCCGGACAATCTGATCACTTTCGTGTAGTGACCCCTTTCTTGCGCGACTATCAGCTGCGCGCCAGGCGCTACCACCGCCATGCCGTAATGATATAATTCATATCATATTCAGCGGTCAACAAGAATATGATTACGGTGTTATCATGAATATCATGACGGCCGAGTGTCCAGATGACCCGTACAGCAAGCGAGCGTCATCGCCTTCTCAATGTAATTTTAGGGTATACCCATACGATACGGCGTCGTGAGACAATTCTCAGCGTCTCATTTGGATGGATTTCGCCTGAGTGAGACGTTACCGTTTGCTGGTTTAGAAGCAAACGAGACGATTCATGGCGATCTACGGCTACGCCCGCGCCTCCACGCTGGATCAGGACGTGGCGATCCAGGAGGAGGCGCTTCGCCAAGCCGGCTGCGAAGTCATCCGCTCTGAGAAGGCGAGTGGCACGACCCGTACCGGCCGGTCGGAGCTCGCCTTGCTCCTCCAGTTCCTACGCCCCGGTGACACGCTGGTGGTCACCCGCGTCGATCGCCTGGCACGCTCGATCAAGGATCTCCAGGACATCGTGCATGAGCTGCGCGCCAAGGGGGTCGCCCTGAAGGCGACCGAACAGCCCATCGACACCACAACCTCGGCCGGCAAGGCATTTCTCGACATGCTCGGCGTGTTCGCCGAGTTCGAAACCAACCTGCGCCGGGAGCGCCAGATGGAGGGCATCTCGCGCGCCAAGGCCAAGGGAGTCTACAAGGGCCGCAAGCCATCGATCGACCCGGCGGAGGTCTGGCGCTTGCGGACCGAAGAGAAGCTGGGACCAACCGCCATCGCCCAGCGACTCGGGATCGGGCGCGCGTCCGTCTATCGGGTGCTCGCTGGTGCCGACCGACCCTGATGCCGGTCAGCTTTCTCACCCCGGAACAAGAAGGGCGGTACGGCCAGTTTCCGGCCGAAGTGTCTGCCGAGCAGTTGGCCCGGTTCTTCCACCTTGATGACGCAGATCGCGTGTTCATATTGGCGCACCGCGGCACCCACATGCGGCTTGGTTGCGCCGTTCAGCTCGGCACGGTGCGGTTTCTCGGAACGTTCCTTGAAGATCCAGGCAAGGTACCGCCGGGTGTCATCGGCTTCCTTGGCGACCAACTTGGCGTGCCAGTCAACGGAGCGCTCGATGCGTACCGGGCCAGCCAATGGCGTTGGCGTCACCCGGTTGAAATCCGCAAACGCTATGGCTACCGGGATTTTTCGGACTCCGCCGCGCAATGGCGCCTCCAGCGATGGCTCTACGCGCTGTGCTGGACGGGGACAGACCGGCCGACGGCCCTGTTCGACCAAGCGACGGCCTGGCTGGTAACGCACAAAGTGCTGCTGCCGGGGGCGAGCGTGCTCGAACGGACCGTCGCGCGGGTGCGGTCTCGTGCCAACAGCCGCCTGTGGCGCCTGCTGGCGGCCCGGATCACGCCCGAGCAGAAGGCGCGGCTTGACGCTCTGCTGGTGGTGCCGGAGGGTGGGCGACAGAGCCCGATGGACCGGCTCCGCTCGGGGCCGACCCTGCAAAGCACCAACGAATTGGTGCGCGCGATTGAGCGCCTCGACGAGGTACGGCACCTCGTGGCTGGTCTACCGCTCACCAGCCATCTGCCGAAAGTCCGCATCATGTCTTTGGCGCGGTTCGCCGGCGTCGCCAAGGCCCAGGCGGTCGCCCGGTTGCCGGACGAGCGCCGCGCCGCCACCCTGCTGGCGTTCATTCGGACGCTTGAGGCGAGCGCGCAGGACGATGTGCTCGACCTGTTCGACCTGCTCGTCACCCGGATGTTCGTCGATGCCGTCCGTAAGGGCCGGGAGGCGCGGTTGCGCAGCCTGGGCGACCTTGACGCTGCCGCCCGCATCCTGAGCAGGGTCTGTGCTTTGGTGCTCGACGGTGATGTTGGCGACAGTGATCTGCGAACCGCCGTTTTCGGGGCTGTGCCGCAAGCCGCCCTGGAAGCCGCCGTGGCTCAAGTGGACAGCCTGACCAAGCCGCCGGACGATCCCTATCTCGACGAACTTCTGGCGCAGCACCGCCGCATCCGGCGTTTCCTACCGCACTTCGTGCGTGTGGTCGGCTTGGGCGCCATGCCGACTGGCCGGCCTGTGCTGAAGGCTCTGCACCACCTCCGGACGGTTGGGGAGGGCAATGCACGCGGTGCGCCGTGGCCCACGGAGTTCGTGCCGAAGTCTTGGGAACGCCGGGTGATCCGGAACGGCGTCCTTGACCGGCGCGCCTGGACCCTGTGTCTGGTCGATCGGCTGCGCGGCGCGCTCCGTCGCCGCGACGTGTTTGCGACGCCAAGTCTGCGCTTTGCCGACCCCCGCATCGGCCTGCTCGACGGCGCCGCTTGGGAGGCCGCGCGGCCAACCGTCTGCCGCACGCTGGGAAAGTCGCAGAATGCGGGTGAAGAGATCGATCAACTGACCGAGCGGCTCGATCAGGCGTTCCGAACGGTGACCGACAACCTTCCTCAAAATGCCGGCATCCGCCTCGAACGGAATGGCACCGACGAGGACCTGGTGCTGACCGGCCTCGACCGCCTCGACGAGCCGGCCAGCCTCGTTGCTCTGCGGGAGGCCGTGACAGCGCGCCTGCCGCGTGTCGATCTACCGGAATTGCTGCTGGAAATCGATGCCCGGACCGGCTTCGCTGGCGCCTTCACCCATGCCAGCGAAGCCGAGGCGCGGGCGCAGGATCTGCCGACGACGCTGTGTGCCATGCTGCTGGCCGAGGCATGCAACACCGGCCTGGAACCGCTGGTGCGCCCGGACCTGCCGGCGCTCCGGCGGTCGCGCCTGAGCTGGGTTCGGCAGAATTATCTGCGGGCAGAAACCCTGACCCTGGCCAATGCCCGCCTTGTCGCCGCCCAGAACGGCATCGACTTGGCGCGGCGGTGGGGCGGCGGCGATGTCGCCTCCGCCGACGGGCTGCGCTTCGTGGTACCGGTGCGCACCATCCACGCCGGCCCCAACCCGAAGTACTTCGGCTCCGAACGCGGCGTCACCTACTATAACCTCGTGTCCGACCAGTTCACCGGCCTGAACGCCATTACCGTGCCCGGCACTCTGCGCGACAGCCTGGTGCTGCTGAGCGTCGTGTTGGAACAGGAGACCGATCTGGAGCCGACCGAGATCATGACCGACACCGGCGCCTACACGGACGTGATCTTCGGCATCTTTTGGCTGCTCGGCTACCAGTTCAGCCCGCGGATCGCCGATGTCGGCGGCGCCCGATTCTGGCGGACTGATCCGGCGGCCGACTACGGCCCCCTCGACAAGCTGGCCGCGCACAAGGTGAGGACGGGCCTCATCGCCGAGCATTGGGACGATCTGTTGCGCCTGGCCGGCTCGCTCAAGCTGGGCCTCGTGCAGGCCGGCGGGCTGATGCGGACGCTCCAGACGAACGACCGGCCAACCCGGCTGGCACGGGCGCTGGAGGAACTGGGCCGAATCATCAAGACGCTCTATCTGCTGGCCTACATCGACGACGAAGCCTATCGCCGCCGCATCCTCACCCAGCTCAACCGAGGTGAGGGCCGCCACCAACTCGCCCGCGTCGTCTTCCATGGCAAGCGGGGCGAACTGCGTCAGCGCTACCGGGAAGGTCAGGAGGACCAGCTCGGCGCCCTTGGTCTGGTCGTCAACGCCATCATCCTGTGGAACACGATTTACATGGACGCCGCGCTTGACCAACTGCGAATGGAAGGTTTCGACGTTCGCAACGAGGACGTGGCCCGCCTGTCGCCGCTCGCCCATGAGCACATCAACATGCTTGGCCGTTACGCCTTCACCCTGCCCGAGCCAGTGGCTCGGGGTGAACTGCGGCCACTGCGCAGTCCGGTGGCCTTGGCCTATGAGGACGCCTGAATGGTAACGCCGTCAGCCAGCATCCGCCGCGGCCTTACCTAGGTTTTCTGTTCCGCTGCTACTCGGCCCCCTAAAGCCGGGCGATGGCGCCGGCCGGCAGGGTGCCCACCGCCATCCCCACCACGAAGATGGAGATCGGCAGCGTCGCCAAAGCCGGGCTGGGCGCGAGCGTGTTGCCGACAATGGCGCCCGTTGCATACACGACCACCGCGTTCGCGCCAGCGAGCGCCTGCGCGACGGCCAGTCTCAGTACATTGCCCAACTCATGCTCATACAGGCTCGTGGGTGTGAGCCCGGTCTCGGTGCTGGCTCCGGCATGAGACATGGGATTCCTCAGGCTTGCGTTGGTCGGCAATGTCGATGGGCGATTGATCCAGGAGTAATGGCCGCTCACTATGAGCGAAAATGGTTTGTTCTCATGGATGAATGAGCAGGAGTCATGGATGCTTGATCGCCAGCTTCTTGCGACCCTTCGGGAAGTGGACCGCCTTGGCAGCGTCACCGCCGCCGCCAACCGGCTGAACGTCAGCCAGTCGGCGTTGAGCCACATGATCCGCAAGTTCGAGGAGCGCACCGGCATCGAGATCTGGATGAAGAAGGGGCGCAGCCTTCGCTTCACCCAAGCGGGGGAACATCTGCTGGCATTGGCACAGCGCGTGCTCCCGCAGATCGAGCACGCTGAGCGGGTTCTAGGCGACTTCGCCTCCGGCCGGCGCGGCGCGTTGCGCGTGGGAGTAGAATGCCATCCCTGCCAGAAATGGCTGATGCGGATGACGGCTGCCTACCTCGCGCAGTGGCCGGACGTGGATTTCGACGTCCGCACCGCCTTCCGCTTTGACGGTGTCGCCGCGCTGCTGGACAACGAGATCGACCTCTTGATCACCCCTGATCCGGTTGATCTGCCAGAGATTCGCTTCACGCCGGTGTTCAACTACGAACTCGTCCTAGTTGTGCCAGACGTGCATCCCTTGGCCGCGCGCGGCGTGGCGCTACCGCAAGACCTCCTTGGCGAAGACCTGATAGCCGTACCGGTCAGTCTTGAGCGGCTCGACGTTTACACCCGCTTCCTCGTGCCGGCTCATTGCCGGCCGCGCCGCCACAGGACAGCAGAGACAACCGACCTGATGCTGCAGCTTGTCGCCGCTGGACGCGGGGTCACTGTTCTGCCGGATTGGCTCGTGAGTGAGGAAGGTTCAGACCTGCCGATTCGCGCCGTACGTCTGGGGCCTCACGGGATCAGCAAAAGCATCAATCTCGGCATCCGCCGTGGTGAAGAAGGGGTCGACTACATCGCTGGTTTCCTTGCCCTGGCGCGGCTTTTGGCGCAAGCCGCCCCTTAGACCCTTGGAGGGCCTTCCGTTCTGCCCGCCAGTCGGCCGATTGGCGGACATGGTCGATGACCCTTGACTGGTCGACCTTGCGACACAAGCGGACCAACAGCAGCCCAATATCCGGCGTCCCCTTTTGTATCTTTGGCATCAGCTAAGGAGGGCTGATGATGGCGGACACCCGCCGAGATTTCCGCCAAAGCACCGCATGAGGGAAAGAGGGTAGCCGTCACTCCGGCCATCGGCATGCCAACGCGTCGAAACCCAAGGCATTTCTTCCTCTTTCATTTTTATAGACGATCGGTCTAAATTCGCCGGCATGAACACAGCCGATCTCCCCCCCGAGCGCCGCCGTCGAGGACGCCCGCCAAAGCAGGATGGGGCTCACCAAGCCACACGAGAAAGACTCATCAGGACTGGAGTGGCCATACTGACGGAGAAGGGCCTTTCCGCAGTAGGCATCGAAGAAATCCTAATAGCCGCCGGTGTGCCGAAGGGATCGTTTTATTATTATTTCGGCAGCAAGGAGGAGTTCGGCGGCGTTCTCATTGTGGCCTACGCAAGCTATTTCGCCAGAAAGCTTGACCATTGGTTCATGAACGAGGCGCGCCTTCCGCTGGAGCGCCTTCGTGATTTCATCGAGGATGCCAAGGCCGGCATGGCCCGGCATGGCTTTCGCCGAGGATGCCTTGTGGGCAACCTTGGCCAGGAGATGGGTACGCTTCCTGAGCCGTTTCGCGAAAAGCTGCATGACGTCTTCCTGGACTGGCAGGCACGGACGGCCCGCTGTCTCCAGGCGGCGAAGGAGGCTGGCCAAATAGCGGCCCACGAGGATTGCGACCATCTCGCCGCGTTCTTCTGGATCGGATGGGAAGGCGCCGTGCTGCGCGCGAAGCTGGAACGGAGCCCGGCCCCTCTCGACGCGTTCGCCCGTGGGTTCTTCGCCGCGTTGCGGCTTTGACCCTCAAATAGAATCAACTCGCTGGAGAATTCGATGTTTCAGGCCATCGTGATCGACAAGGACGGCGGGGGCATCCGCGCCAGCCTGTCCGACGTCGACGACCAACAGCTGCCTCCGGGCGACGTGACCGTCCGCGTTGCGTACTCGACGCTGAACTACAAGGATGCTCTGGCCATCACAGGGAAGGCCCCGGTCGTCCGGAGCTATCCGATGATCCCGGGCATCGACTTCGCCGGCGTCGTCGAGCATTCGGACCACCCCGCCTACAACGCCGGCGACAAGGTCGTTCTCAACGGCTGGGGCGTCGGTGAGCAGCATTGGGGCGGCCTCGCGGAACGGGCGCGGGTCAGCGGCGACTGGCTCGTCCCTCTGCAAAGCCCGTTCACGTTGCGTCAGGCGATGGCCATCGGGACGGCCGGCTATACGGCCATGCTCTGCGTCATGGCGCTTGAGTGGCATGACGTCAGGCCGGACAAGGGGGAGGTCCTCGTCACGGGCGCGGCCGGCGGGGTCGGCAGCGTTGCCGTCGCGGTGCTGTCGAAGCTCGGCTACGACGTCGTGGCTGTGACCGGCCGCCCGGAAGAAGCGGGCTACCTCAGGGCGCTGGGAGCGAAGGATGTCCTCGATCGCGCGCAATTCACCGAGCCCGGAAAGCCGCTGGCCAAGGAGCGTTGGGCCGGCGCTGTGGATGTCGTGGGTGGCCAGGTCCTTGCAAATGTCTGCTCGGCCATGAAGTACCGCGGCACGGTGGCCGCCTGCGGGCTCGCTGGCGGCATGTCGCTGCCCACGACCGTTGCGCCCTTCATTTTGCGCGGGGTGACCCTGGCCGGCGTCGACAGCGTCATGTGCCCCAAGGAGCTGCGGATCGAGGCGTGGCGACGCCTGTCCGAAGATCTTGATCTGAACAAGCTGGAGGGGCTGACGGAGCAGGTCGCCATGTCGGATGTCATCCCCGCGGCCGCGCGTTTGCTCGACGGCCGAATTCGCGGCCGTGTCATCGTCCCGCTTGGGACACAGCCGGCGTAAAGCGTCCCCAGGCGCTATCGCCGGTCTGGTCCGCCTGGGCATTTCGAGCCCGAAGCCGTTCCTGACCCTCACGCCAGATCGCCCGCGAAGCGCGTCGCTGCGCGTGACAAGAAGCGCGTCCTCACTTTCATCCGCCGGCCTTTGCCACGCCCCAATCGGAGACAGGTCCCATGACCAGCACCGCCCAAACGTCGATCAGCCGCTTTCCCGTCCCCGCCCTGTCGGACATGCCGGCGGACATCCGCGACCGGCTGCTTGCCGTCCAGGAGAAGTCCGGCTTCATCCCCAATGTCTTCCTGGTTCTTGCCCACCGACCCGAGGAATTCCGCGCCTTCTTCGCCTACCATGATGCCCTGATGGACAAGCCGGGCAATCTGAGCAAGGCCGAGCGTGAGATGATCGTGGTCGCGACCAGCAACGCGAACCAGTGCCAGTACTGCGTCGTCGCCCACGGCGCCATCCTGCGCATCTGGGCGAAGAACCCCCTGATCGCCGATCAGGTCGCCATCAACTACCGCAAGGCCGACATCACGGAACGCCAGAAGGCGATGTTGGATTTCGCGATGAAAGTCGCCTTCGAGGCTTACGCGATCGGAGACGACGATATCGCCACCTTGACCGGTCACGGCTTCGACCGGGAGGACGTGTGGGACATCTCCGCGATTGCCGCGTTCTTCGGAATGTCGAACCGCCTGGCGAATGTCACGAGCATGCGGCCGAACGACGAATTCTACACGCTGGGCCGCTAGAGGCCCCGACGACAAACCTGCATCGCGGGCCGAGGCCGACAGGAGCGGTCGCGGAACGGAGGCTTCCGCTTCCGTTCCGTCGCCCCTCACGCCCCGCCGCTCAGCGATAGCGCAAAGGCAGGTTCGCCTTGGATTCGGTTATGACGCGGGCGAGCGCGGCGGCGAGCCGCCCGCCGCTCTGGTCCTGCCTTTCCAGAAGCACGATGCGCCGGATCATGTGAGGCTCGCCGAACGGCAAGCAGGTCAGGGGCAAGCCGGAGCGGACTTCGTCCGAAAGGGGGGCAACGGCGACGCCGAGCCCCTTTTCGACCATGCGCAGGATGGCCTCTTGGCTGTCCAGCACCATCTCCTCCCGGACGTCCAGCCGCATCCGGCGAAGCTCCTGGTCGATCATGCGGCCGGCCCACGCCCGGCTGTCGAAGCGGATGAACGGCAGTTCGCAGAGCAGCGCGCGCAGGCTCCGGTGATCGTTCCCGGACGGCGCGATCAGCCAGAAGCGGTCCTCGTACAGCGGAGTCCAGACCAGATCCGCTGGATGGGGCCGGACCGGCTCGGTCGTTACGGCCGCGTCCAGTTCTCCCGCGGCAACCTTCAAGGCCAGTTCCGCCGACATGCCGGCGGCGACATGGACACGAACGCGCGGATGGGCACGGTTGAGGGCGGCCAGGGCTTCCGGCAGGACATCGGACAAGGCGGTCTGGATGGCGCCGACCTTCAGACGCCCGGCAAGGGAGTGCTCATCGCCCAAGGCTGTTGCGATCTGGTCGTACAGCGCGAGCACCTCCTGCGATTTTTCCAGAACGATCCTGCCCGCGTCGGTGAGGGCCGGCAGCCGGCGCGACCGGTCGAAGAGCTGCGCGCCGAACTCCTCTTCGAGCGACTTCACCTGCAGGCTGACGGCCGACTGCGTCAGTCCAACGGCTTCGCCGGCGCGGGCGAACGAGCCGTGGCGGGCGATCGCCTGTAGAGTGCGAAGGGCACGAAGGGACATGGCGGGCTCCTTGCCTTGGAGGGGCGCCTTGTGGATGCGTGCGGTCCCGAACGACAGGTCGTCCCGGTTCCCGCGAGCGACGGGCACCATCGTTGTATAAGAATATCTCATCGGAATAATGATAATTAAGCATTTTTCCTCCTTCATCAGAGCGGATAAACATCCGCTCGTCATCGCTCGATGAGAGACCTTGTGGCCTTGGAGGCGGTTCTCCGAGGTGACGGGGCCCTGTCGGGATGGGCCGTAGGCTTGCGGCATCTTCGTTGCGAGGAGTTCGAGTTGACGACCGTAGAAGCCCTCATCGCGTTCACCCTGGCGGCCGGGTTGGTGACCGTGACGCCGGGGCTGGATACGGCTCTGGTACTGCGAACCGCCACCGTCGAAGGCGGCCGGCGGGCCTTCCTCGCGGGCATCGGCATCTGCGCCGGGTGCCTCGCATGGGGGCTCGTTGCGGCGTTCGGCCTGGGCGCTCTTCTGGCCGCATCGGAGGCCGCCTACACGTCCCTGCGGTGGGCGGGAGCGGTCTACCTGCTCTACCTCGGTGGCCGCATGGTGCTCAAGGCCCGCTCCGGGCTGGACGGAATGGATCCGGGCGAGGGCGTCAAGCCGGACGCGTCGCCGAGCGGATGGCTGATCCGGGGCTTCGTCACGAACATCCTGAACCCCAAGGTCGGCGTGTTCTACGTGACCTTCCTGCCCCAGTTCGTCCCGGCCGGGGCCGACGTGCTGTCCTTCACCGTCCTGCTCGCCGCCGTCCACGCTGTCGAAGGTATCCTCTGGTTCGCGGCGCTCATCGCGGCCACCCAGCCACTGGCGGCGATGCTCCGTCGTCCTAGCATGGTGCGTGCGCTGGACCGCATCACAGGAGGGGTGCTGATCGCCTTCGGCCTCAAACTGGTTTTCGACCCTCGGCGCACCTGATTCCGGGAGTGGCTCTCTCGTCGATGCAGCGCCGAGAGGCCCATCCTGCGCCGACGGAACGTCGCGGAGAACCGCTCCCACGCTGGAGCGGACCAAGCTGGCGCTCGCGTTCGGCGAGCCGCTGGAGGCCGAGAACGACGCCTTGCTCTTGGAGGATCTGATCTTGCGCTGCCACTGCCTGCCGTCGAAGCCGTCGACGGCGATCACCCCCACGCCCTACGGGGCGAGCTCTACCCATATGAGGCGGCTGTACGGCGCCACAGACGCCGCGAGCGTCGAGGACGGGGGCCGGCGCATCGTTGCGGCTCCGGGAGCGCAGGCATGACAGACGATATCCTGCTGGCCCTGCTGCCCATCATTCTGCTGATCGGGCTCGGCAAGCTGCTGCAGTATTGCTGCTTCCTCGACAAGGGCTTCTGGCCCCAAGCCGAGCGGCTCGGCTATTACGTGCTGCTCCCCTGCCTGTTCTTCCACGGTCTCGCGACCGCGCGCCTGGATTCGCTGCCCGTCGGCGAACTTGCCCTGACGCTAATCCTGTCGACGGTCGTCGTCGCCGCCCTAGTCATCCTCTTGCGTCCGCTGATGAAGGTGGACGGCCCGGCCTTCACCTCGGTGTTTCAGGGGAGCGTGCGCTTCAACAACTACGTCGGCGTGACCCTCGCCGCCGGGATGTTCGGCGCGAAAGGCATCGCGCTTGCGGCGATCTGCAACGCGGCGATCGTCCCGACGGTCAACATCCTGTGCGTGCTGGTGTTCGCCCGGCACGGTTCGGCGAAGCTGAGCGGCCGCGGTATCCTCAAGCAGCTTGTGACGAACCCGTTGGTGATGGCGTCCCTCGGCGGCATCGTGTTCCAGACGCTCACGTTGGGCGTCCCGCCGGGGCTCGATCCGGCCATGCGGACGATGGGCGCCGCTTCGCTACCGCTCGGTCTTCTTTGTGTCGGGGCCGCATTGGAGTTCAGCACCGCACGACAGTGGATCGGCCCGGTTGCCTCGTCGTCCGTCATGAAGTTCCTGGCGATGCCCGTCGCCACCGTTTTCGCGGCCATGCTGATCGGACTGAAGGGACCTGCCCTAACAACGGCATTACTCTTCCAAGGTCTTCCGACGGCTTCCTCCGCCTACATTCTGGCGCGGCAACTCGGCGGCGACGCTCCCCTTATGGCGGGCATCACCGCGACGCAGACCGTCCTCGCTCTGGTGGCGATCCCTCTGGTTCTGGTTGGTATCACGAGCTGGGTAGCGGTTTGACGCTCTCGCTATTTGCCCTCCTGGAGATCCAACTCACAATACAGCGTCCCGTTCTGTAACACCGGTTTGGGACGGAGTTGATCCTCAGACGGTAAGTCCGTCCGCTTTGCGCCAACAGCGGAAGCGTGAAGGTCGTGTCCGTCAAACGGCCCGATACTGTTGGCGAATCATTTGAAACGAATTGAGCAGGAAACTGTACACGAATAAGGCAGGGTCGGTTGGTTAAGCGGCCAGTGTGGCAAAGCGGGAGCGGCGGGTCGGGGCGAGTGGCCGCCCTCGCAGCCAAGCGGCGATCCGGTCGAGGTTGAGGGCCGCCGCAATGGCCACGTGCTGAAGATGGGCCTTAGCGATGCCCCTGTACCGGGCACGTCGTAGCCCGAAGCCGCGTACCGCTTGTGACAAGGTGCCTTCAACTCCCTGACGCAAGGCGTAGAGTGGCTGTTCGCTGTCTGTCTCCTTCCGGGCTCGGGCGGCCGCCAACGCCTCGTGCTCGTCGCGCGGGCGTAGCCTGAGATTGCGCCCCCACTTCTCACCGGTCGCTCGGGTGCATTGCGCGCGCGCCTCGCAGGCCCGACAGTCGGCGGGATTGAACCGGATCTTGACGTAGGGGCTCCCCGACTTGTCCCTGTAAGCGCGCCAACTCTGACTTTGTTTGTCGCTTGGGCAGATGGCGCGGCTCGCTTCCCAGTCGATCCGGAAATCGGCGGCGCGGAAGCTGCCGCCCTGGCGCTGCTGCCAACTCAGGTTCTTCCGGGGTGGGCCGACGAGGTCGATTGCGAACACCTCCCGGGCTGTCACGAGGTGGGCCGCGCTGACGTAGGCCGAATCCACCAGATGGAGCGCAGGCGGGATCCCCTTGGCCGCCAAGGCCATATGGATCGGCTCTGTCCGCGTGGCTTCGTGAACGTTGGCCGCAGTGGTGTCTGCATGCACGATCAAGCGCGGCGCGTCGTCATCGCAGGTCTCGCTGAGGTGGACCATGTAGCCGGTCCACTCCATGCCGCTCTTGCTGCGGTACCGGGCGTCGGTGTCGTAGGGGGATTCCAGCCTGTCCTCGCCACCTCGCCCGTTTACAAGCCGCAATCTTGCCCGGCCGGCTCCCGATGGATCGCTGCGATCCGGCGTCTTCTCGAAATGGCGGCGCCAGACCGTTCGGAGCGCCTCGACAGTCGGCATGGCCGCCACCCCCGGTGGCGCTTCCGGGCCGTCCAGTGCGGCAAGAAGCCGAAAGCCGTCATCGCCGATCTCATCAGCGAGGGCCGTCCGCTCGGCCGGCGTCTTTGGCAACCTGAAGTCCTCGATCCGCCGGCTGTAGCGTTCATACCAAACCGGGAGCGCCACACCGCGCAGCCACGCGGGGGCCATGGCCGCAAGGGCGTTGAGTGCCGCGCGCAACGTCTCGCCGAGGAGTTCCAATCGGTTCAGTTCCCGGACAGCGGCGAGCACATGGGTCGAGTCCGTCCGTTGTCGCCCGCGGGCCTTGAGCAGGCCCTGCGTCCGGCCGGCATCGAGCACCCGCTCCAGGAGGCGTTCCTCGGCACCCCCGGCCAGCAGCCGACCGCGGAACTCGGTCAGGACGCTGTGATCGAAGCCCGCGTCGGTCAGATCCAGGCCGAGCAGGTACTTCCAGTCGATGCGCGCCCGCACCGCCTCAGCCGCTTGGCGGTCGCTCAGCCCCTCGCGGAACTGCAGGAGCGTCACCAGCGCCAGTCGCCAGGGGGGATAGGTCGGCCGGCCGCGTTTGGGATAGAGGTCATCGAAGTCCTTGTCCACAAAGGCCGGACCGAGATCATCGCGTAGTGTCAGATAAGGATTTCCCCTCGGAAAGGCGGCGTGGGCGACACGGGCGGTTTCTTCCGGGATCGGGGGGATAGACGGGACAGATGGCTGAGCGTGGAGCGACATGGCGTAATCTCCGATCACTTCACCTCCGTCAACCGTTGCTCCCTGACGCCGTCTCACAGCCTGTGCCGCCTAGTCCGTGACGCGGCGGTATGCGGCTAAACCTCAACAAAATCCCAGGTGAATTCGTTTCAAATGATTCGCCAACAGTATCCGGCCCTTTGATGGCCAACCGCCGAAGTGTCCGTCAACCCGCGTTGACGACGGCTTTCCGGACACATAGTTTGTCGGACGGGTTTCCGGACAAACGGAGCGGGCGGTGGCGAACATCGGCTATGCCAGAGTTTCGACCGCTGATCAGGATCCGGCTCTGCAACTCGACGCCTTGGCCAAGGCGGACTGCGAACGAGTCTTTCAGGATCAAGCATCCGGAGCCAAGGCTGATCGACCTGGGCTGGCGGCGGCCATCGCCTTCGCACGGGCCGGCGACAGTCTGGTGGTCTGGAAGCTGGACCGTCTCGGCCGATCGCTGCCGCACCTGATTGAGACCGTGAACATGCTGGAGGCCCGTGGCGTCGGCTTTCGGTCGCTGACCGAAGCGATCGACACGACCACACCCGGCGGCCGGCTGGTATTCCACATCTTCGGCGCTCTCGGCCAATTCGAGCGTGACCTCATCCGGGAACGGACCCGTGCCGGTTTGGTCGCTGCCGTTGCCCGTGGCCGGAAGGGCGGGCGCACGCCAGTGGTGACCGAGGACAAGCTACGCCGGGCAAAGGCGCTCCTCGGCCAAGGCCTTACGGTTCGTGAAGCCGCTGCGCGGATCAAGGTCGGAAAGACCGCGCTCTATGCAGCTCTTGGCGTAAACGGAAGCGAGGATGCTGATCTCTGAACGGGGTTCTTTGTCCGTTCTGCCTTAGGTGCGGTTTTCAGAATGCAGTGATTCGGTTTGCGATGATGAAGATGGTCACCGCGGTGAGCAGGGCGAGGATGATGCGCCACAACCGATCCTGCCATTGATCCAGGCGTTTATTTGCAAGCAGCCAAGCGCATCCGTGCTCGACGATCCATCGATCCTTGCGGAGCCTGAGCTGTGGAGCTCGCGCCACTGGACGCCCTCATGCAGGAGGAAGCGAACCGTTTCGATGACCTCCGCAGTGGGCTTCGGCGGACGCCCAGGGCTGGGACGCCGGTCCTTGATCCGGTCGACAGTCCCCGCCACCGGATCCACAACGGTCGGTCCCATGCCCGCCTCTTTGTGCCGAAAGTACAGAAAACCGGCGGCAGATCAGCAGGTTTCCGCAGGGGGATCATCGAAGGAGGGTCCTGGAGACCGTCTCTAAGGGACTTACCTTAGTCCTCATTAACAGACCTGAAAATCCTTAGTACTATAATGGATATAATTGTGTTCGTGATATAGCGCGACCCTAGCCTTATCGAAGCCGGACGCATGAACACCAACAAACCAACACTCGACGGAGTTCTTCCGTGCTTACTCGCCTTTCGATCTCATCAAAAATTCTGAGCAGCATGGCGTTGTTCACCATTTTGGTTGCGGGGGTCGCAGCCGTTTCTCTTGATTCACTCGGCACCGTCGCGGCCACGACACAAACCATGGCAACCGACGATGCAAAATCTCTGTACTTGGCTGCCACAGCCAAGGAGAAACTTGCGCGCGCTCATCAGCTAACCTATGAGGCTGTTGTTGCGGAAGAGCCAAACGAAATTGCACAGCAATTCCGTGAAGCAGATGCCGAGTTTTCCGAGTTCGATCAGATTATGAAAGAACTTGATAGGTTCATCGAACGATCGCAGGCAACCTTCGACAGCGCAAATGATGCGGCAAACAACTACCGCGCCACACTCAGGGATGTTCGGAAATTCGTGGCGTTGAACCAGGACAATGACGCCAGAACCCTATTGAACATCATCACTGAGTACTATGATAGCTGCAACGCAGCGTTGGACACTCTGGTTAAAGACCAGCAAGACGACCTTGCTTCTTCCGCAAGCGCCGCCAAGACCCTGTATGAGAGCTCATTTGCTCGCACTCTCGCTGGCACCGTAGTCGGAACCATCCTTTTGTTTTCTTTGGCAATTTGGATCATCCGCACTCAGGTAACCGGTCCCTTGAGGCGGATGGTTTCCGTCATGAACGTGCTGGCAAAAGGCGACTTTTCGATCCAAGTCGAAGGAAGCACCCGGGCCGATGAGATCGGGCTGATGGTCAAGACCGTTCAGGTGTTCAAGGACAACGGCCTGGAGATGCGGCGGATGGAAGCTGAGGCAGCCGAGCAGAAGGCGCGGGCCGAGCGAGAACGCAAAGCTGCCATGCTGGCTTTGGCCGACCAATTTGAAGCCAGCGTATTGAGCGTTATCCAAGGTGTGTCGTCGGCAGCAACCCAACTGCAATCGAACGCCCAGAGCATGTCAGCCATTGCTGAGGAAACGGCTCGGCAGTCCACCGCCGTAGCCGTGGCAACCGAGCAAGCGTCGGCCAATGTCCAAACCGTTGCCTCGGCTTCCGAGGAACTGGGTAGTTCGATCTCGGAGATCAGCCGTCAGGTGACCGACTCGTCGCGCATGTCGCAAACCGCGGTGGCCGAGGCAGAGCAAACGAATGCAACTGTTGTGGGGCTTGCCTCAGCGGCCCAACGGATTGGTGATGTTGTGAGCTTGATCCAGCAAATCGCCAGCCAGACGAACCTGCTGGCGCTGAATGCCACCATCGAGGCGGCGCGGGCTGGCGAAGCGGGCAAGGGCTTTGCCGTGGTGGCAAGCGAAGTCAAGCAGTTGGCCAATCAGACGGCCAAGGCGACCGAAGAAATCTCAACACAGATTTCCGGGATCCAGTCTCAGACCAGTGGCGCAGTAGAGGCGATCCGCAACATCAGCCGAACCATCACGCAGGTGAATGAGATCTCCAGTACCATTGCTGCTGCCGTTGAGGAACAATCGGCAGCAACCAAAGAAATTGGACGAAATGTGCAGCAGGCGGCACAAGGAACGCAGGAGGTATCGACCAATATCGTCGGCGTAAGCAGTGCTGCCGAAGAGGCTGGTACTGCCTCCACCCAAGTTCTCTTCGCAGCCAACCAGCTGTCACGCGAGGCTGATCATCTCAGAGCTGAGGTCGATTCCTTCATCAACCGGATTAGGGCCGCGTGACCTGATCCGAGACATCTAAGAGCCGGACTCGGAATCGGCATGGCTGTGGCTATGTCCGGGCCACCCGTCTTGAGAGCAGTTTGACGCTGGCGATGAAGATCCA
>NZ_LGQY01000063.1:0-66008 GCF_003116065.1 Azospirillum sp. TSO5
GGGGCGGGGGTGGGGAGTGGGGCGGCAGGGGGGCGGTGGCGCAGCGCCGCCAGATCGCCCAGCGCCACCAGATCGGGACCCAGGTGATAGCGCTTGCTGCGGGTGTCCTGCTCCACCAGCCCGTCGCGCGCCAGCGCCATCAGCAGCCGGTGGGCGGTCGCCTTCGACAGCCCGACCCCGGTTATCAGGTCGGCCAGCCGCGCGCCGCCGGTTTCGGCGTCGGCCACCGCGCGCAGCAGGGCGATGGCGCGTTCCAGGCTCTGGGTGCCGCCCGCCGCGCTTGAGGTGGAGGGCGGAGCGGCCGGAGAGGGGACGATGTCGGCGTGACTGTTCATGAGGTCCATCATATGGACCGTGCGGCGCCTTATCGCAACAAAAAACATGCAATGGCGGAATGTCAGTGTTGAAAACAGACGGAGGCTCGGTATATAGTCGGGAAGTTGCTCATGAAACGGTCCACAATATGGACCTCGCCGGCCGCCAAGAGCCGGATCGTGACCCCGAGAAGCGGTACCAACTAGCAACGGAGGAGGAAATGTCCGGCGCGCCCGTCGCACCACACCCCGGCCCTGGCCAAAATTCCCCTGGCCAAAATTCGCCGACCACTCAGGCGGAGACCATTTTCGAGGCTCGGGGCGTCAACCTGCGCTTCGGGGGCGTCCATGCGCTGACCGACGTCAGCTTCGGCATCCGCAGGGGCGAGCTGTTCTCGATCATCGGTCCCAACGGGGCCGGCAAGACCTCCATGGTCAACTGCATCTCCGGCCGCTACCGGCCGACCGACGGCAAGGTCTTCTTCAAGGGCCGCGACGTGACGGGGATGACCCCGAACCATCGCGCCTCTCTCGGCATCGGCCGCACCTTCCAGAATCTGGCGCTGTTCGGGCACATGACCGTGCTCGACAACATCATGGTCGGCCGCCACCACCTGCTGAAGAACAACTTCCTGACCGGGTCGCTCTATTGGCTGACCGGCGCCAGGAAGGAGGAGCTGTCCCACCGCCGCGAGGTGGAGGAGATCATCGACTTCCTCGAAATCCAGCATGTGCGCAAGGCCACCGCCGGCACGCTGTCCTACGGCCTGCGCAAGCGGGTGGAACTGGCCCGCGCCATCGCGCTGAAGCCGGACCTGATCCTGCTGGACGAACCGATGGCCGGCATGAACCTGGAAGAGAAGGAGGACATGGCCCGCTACATCGTCGACCTGAACGAGGAATTCGGCATGACCGTGGTCATGATCGAACACGACATGGGCGTGGTCATGGACATCTCGCACCGGGTGATGGTGCTGGAATTCGGCAAGAAGATCGCCGAAGGCAAGCCGGAAGAGGTTCTGGCCGACCCCCGCGTCCGCCGCGCCTATCTGGGCGAGGATGACGAGGAGGAGGCGCCGGTTGCAGCCGTTCCTCCGGCCCGGAAGGAGGTCGCGTGATGTCCACTTCCACTCTGCCCGATCTGGTCGCCAACGACACCCTGCCGAAGCTGCTGGCCCTGCATGACCGCGAGCATGGCGGCGACATCGCCATGCGCGAGAAGGATTTCGGCATCTGGCGCACTTTCACCTGGAGCCAGGTCCATGCCCGCGTCCGCGCCTTCGCGCTGGGCATGACCAAGCTCGGCGTCGTGCCGGGCGAGGTCGTCGGGCTTCTCGGCGACAACCGTCCCGACTGGGTGATGGGCGAGATCGCGACCCACGCAGTGCGCGGCTACAGCCTGGGCATCTATCGCGACGCGCTGGACGAGGAGGTCGCGTACCTCATCACCTATGCCGACGTGAAGGTGGTGTTCGCCGAGGACGAGGAGCAGGTCGACAAACTGCTGAACCTCGCCGACCGTCTGCCGACGCTGCAGCACATCATCTATTCCGACCCGCGCGGCATGCGCAAATACCACGACCCCCGCCTGATGCCGGTCACCGATCTGGTCCGTATGGGCGAGGAACTGCACGCGCAGCAGCCGGCCCTCTACGACCGCATGGTGGCCGCGACGAAGGGTGAGGAGGTCGCCGTCCTCTGCACCACCTCGGGCACCACGTCGAACCCGAAGATGGCGATGCTGCCGGCCGGCCGGCTGATCCGCCATGTCGCCAGCTACCTGTCCGCCGATCCGAAGGGGCCGGAGGACGAGTATGTCTCGGTCCTGCCGCTGTCCTGGATCATGGAACAGGTCTATGCCGTCGGCATGGGCATGGTGTCGCGGATGCGCGTGAACTTCGTCGAGGAAGCCGAGACGATGATGCACGACTTCCGCGAGATCGGGCCGACCTTCGTGCTGTTCGCCCCGCGCCTGTGGGAGCAGATTGCTGCCGACGTGCGCGCCCGCATGATGGACGCCTCGCCCTTCAAGCAGAAGATGTACGATCTCGGCATGAAGCTGGGGCTGGAAGCGCTGGCCAAGGGTCAGCGGTCGGCGATGGCCGACGCGATCCTGTTCAAGGCTCTGCGCGACCGGCTGGGCTTCACCAACCTGAAATCGGCGGCGACCGGCGGTGCGGCCTTGGGGCCGGACACCTTCAAGTTCTTCCAGGCGCTTGGCGTCCCGCTTCGCCAGATCTACGGCCAGACCGAGACGATGGGCGCCTACACCGTCCACCGCGGCACCGACGTGGATTTCGACACGGTCGGCGTGCCGTTCGACGGCGGCATCGAGGTGAAGGTGATCGACGCCGACCACAACGGCGTCGGCGAGATCGTCACCCGCCACCCCAACATGTTCGCCGGCTATTACCGGAACGAGAATGCGACCGTCGCCGACATGCGCGACGGCTGGATGCACACCGGCGATGCCGGGTTCTTCGACAAGAAGGGCCATCTGGTCATCATCGACCGCATCAAGGACATTGCCACCACCGCCCAGGGCGACCGCTTCAGCCCGCAATACATCGAGAACAAGCTGAAGTTCAGCCCCTATGTGGCCGAGGCGGTGATCCTGGGCGACAAGCGCGACTATCTGTCGGCGATCATCTGCATCCGCTTCCCCATCGTGTCGAAATGGGCGGAGAAGAATCGCATCGCCTTCACGACCTACTCCGACCTGTCGTCGAAGCAGGAGGTCTACGACCTGCTGCGGGCCGAGGTGGAGCGGGTGAACCAGACGCTGCCCGAGTATCAGCGCATCTCCAAGTTCCTGCTGCTCTACAAGGAGCTGGACGCCGACGATGGCGAGCTGACCCGCACCCGCAAGGTGCGCCGCGGCGTCATCGGCGAGAAGTACGGCACCATCATCGACAGCATCTATGCCGGCCAGCCGAAGATCGACGTGGACACCACGATCGCCTTCCAGGACGGCACCAAGCAGCGCATCCGCACGACGCTGACCGTCATCGACCTGGCCCCGACCGCCGCCAAGGCGCCGCGGCAGCCGGTTGCGGCGTGAGGAGCGCGCGATGCACACCGCCAATCACACCCTCTCCCGCCCCGGGAGAGGGAGGGGACCCGTGCGCAGCACGGGGAGGGTGAGGGGTCCGGCAAGAAACGGGCACCCTGATCCTTGGACGACCCCTCACCCGACCGCTTCGCGGTCCCCCTCTCCCGGGGCGGGAGAGGGACAGAAAGAGGCCACGCCATGACCCTTCTGTTTCAGCTTCTCGTCAACGGCCTGATCGTCGGCGCGCTGTATGGCGTGGTCGCCATGTCCTTCGTGCTGATCTACAAGGCCAGCCGCATCGTCAATTTCGCGCAGGGCGAATTCCTGCTGATCGGCGCCTGGACCTGCTGGTGGTTGCTGACCAGCTGGCAGCTGCCCTTCTGGATCGGCTTCCCGATCACGCTGGTCTTCATGCTGGCCTTCGGCGTCATCCTGCAGATCGTCGTCTTGAGGCCGATGATCGGCGAGCCGATCATCTCCGTCATCATGGTGACGATCGGCCTGTCGATCGTCTTCCAGGCGGCGATGAAGTGGATGTTCGGCGTCTTCGCCAAGCCCTTCCCGCCGATCTTCGCCAGCCCCACCATGAACCTGTTCGGGCTGGAGGTGCAGACCGTCTACGTCATGTCGCTGGTCATCTCGATCCTGATCATGGCGGGCTTCGGCTGGTTCTTCAAATATTCGCGGACCGGTCTCGCCATGCGGGCCACCGCCTTCGACCAGCAGGTGGCGCAGTCGCTGGGCATCTCGGTCCGCCACATGTTCGCGATGAGCTGGGCGATCTCCGCCATGGTGTCGGCGGTGGCCGGCGTCACGGTGGGCGTGGTCAACGGCGTGTCGTCGGCTCTGTCCTTCTTCGGCATCAAGGTGTTCCCGGCGGTGATCCTGGGCGGTCTCGACAGCGTCATCGGCGCGGTGGTCGGCGGCCTGATCGTCGGCGTGCTGGAGAACATGGCGCATTACCTGGACAGCCAGTGGCTGAACTGGGGCAACATGTACGAGATCGCGCCCTTCTACGTCCTGATCGCCATCCTGATGATCAAGCCCTACGGCCTGTTCGGCACCAAAGACATCGAGCGCGTGTGAGGCCCCCATGGCATCCGTCAGCATCATCCCGAGCGGCGATTACAAGACGTCCTACGGGTCCGACACCACCATCTTCCCGACCAGGACCAGCCGCAACTTCGCGATCCTGGGCGTGGTCCTCCTGCTGGCCTGCCCGGCCTTCATGGACCGCTACTGGCTCAGCCTGCTGATCCAGATCAGCTATCTCGGCATCGCCGCGCTGGGCCTGAACATCCTGGTCGGCTTCACCGGCCAGATCTCCATCGGCCATTCCGCCTTCTTCGGCTTCGGCGCCTTCGCCTCGGCCTGGCTCAGCAACAGTGTCGGCGTCCCGGTGGCGCTGGCCATTCCGCTGGCGGGCGTCATCACCACGCTGGTCGGGCTGCTGTTCGGCATGCCGGCGGCGCGGTTGAAGGGCCTGTATCTCGCCATCGCCACGCTGGCGGCGCAGTACATCCTGCAGGACTTCTTCGCGCGGGCCGACTGGTTCACCGGCGGCACCGCCGGCACCATCGCCGAGCCGCTGACCATCTTCGGCTTCTCCTTCGACACCGACGAGCGCTATTTCTACGTCGCTCTGGTGGCGCTGGTGGTGATGTACATCCTCGCCACCAACCTGATGCGGACCCGCGACGGCCGCGCCCTGGTGGCGGTGCGCGACCATTATCTCTCCGCCGAGATCATGGGCATCAACCTGACGAAGTACCGGACGATGTCCTTCGGCATCTCCGCCTTCTACGCCGGGATCGGCGGCGCGCTGTACGCCCACTATCTGCAGTTCGTGTCGGTCGAGGGCTTCACCATCCTCTTCTCGATCCAGTTCCTGGGCATGATCATCATCGGCGGGCTGGGTTCGATCATGGGCACGCTGATGGGCACCGCCTTCATGGTCTTCCTGCCCGAGGCGATGCAGGCCCTGACCAAGCTGGTGAGCGGCACCGCCATCGATACCGCGCTGAACCTGAAGGACAACATCGCCTTCCTGCGCGAGATGTCGATCGGCCTCGTCATCATCCTGTTCCTGGTGTTCGAGCCCGACGGGCTGGCCCACCGTTGGAAGCAGATCAAGGCCTACTGGAAGCTCTATCCCTTCTCGCACTGATGCTCGTCGAACCATCTGGCTCTTTCCAACAAGCAACCACTCACCGTCATTCCCGCGAAGGCGGGAATCCAGACCTCCCGAAAAGGGGACTCCCGGCAAAGCCTGGATCCCCGCCTTCGCGGGGATGACGGCCGGGAAGCCTCCGCCTGCAAGCTTTTGCCGATCAACAAACAGAACAGAATGGGGAGTAAACGCACCATGTCGATCAAGACCGCGCTCTTCGCGACCTCTGCGCTTCTGCTGGCGACCTCCGCCACCGCTTATGCGGACATCCCGGTCGGCCATCTGGCGGACCAGTCCGGCGCCACCTCCGACGTCGGCGTGCCCTATGCGCAGGGCGTGTCGGACGCGCTGGCCTACATCAACGCCCATGGCGGCATCAACGGCACCAAGCTGGCGGTCGACACCGTCGACTACGGCTATCAGGCGCCGCGCGCCATCAGCCAGTACAAGAAATGGTCGTCGGGCAGCGACAAGATCGCCGCTCTCCAGGGCTGGGGCACCGCCGACACCGAGGCGCTGACCGGCTTCGTCGGCAAGGACGAGATCCCGGCCTATTCCGGCTCCTACTCCGGCCACCTGACCGACCCGACCGGCAAGGGTCCGCACGGCTCCAAGCCGGCGCCCTACAACTTCTTCTACGGCCCGTCCTATTCCGACGCGCTGCGCGGCATGCTGATGTGGGCGGCCGAGGACTGGAAGAAGCAGGGCGGTCAGGGCAAGCCGAAATACGTCCACATGGGCGCCAACCACCCCTATCCCAACGCGCCGAAGGAAGCCGGCGAGCAGCTGGCCAAGGAACTGGGCTTCGAGGTGCTGCCGGCCGTCCAGTTCGCCCTGACCCCCGGCGACTACACCGCCCAGTGCCTGACCCTGAAGCAGTCGGGCGTCAACTACGCCTATCTCGGCAACACCGCCGGCTCCAACATCTCGGTGCTGAAGGCCTGCCAGACGGTCGGCGCCAAGGTTCAGTTCATGGGCAATGTCTGGGGCATGGATGAGAACGCCGCCAAGGCCGCCGGCTCGGCCGCCGACGGCGTGGTGTTCCCGATGCGCACGGCGGTGACCTGGAACGCCGAGGTGCCGGGCATGAAGACGCTGAAGGACATCTCCAAGATCTCCGATGCGTCGGGCAACGCCTATCGCCCGGTGCATTACATGGCCGGCGTCTGCACCGCCTACTACATGAAGGAGGCGATGGACTGGGCGTCGAAGAACGGCGGCGTCACCGGCCCGAACATCCGCAAGGCGATGTACCAGAAGAAGGACTGGGTTCCGGCCGGGCTTGAGGGCGTCTGCGTTCCGTCGACCTGGACCGACACCGACCACCGCGGCATGACGGCGGTCAACATCTACCGCGCCAAGGTGTCGGGCGAGACCGGCGCCAGCGTGGACGATCTGGTCAAGGCCGGCACCATCAAGCTGGAGAAGCTGACCACCGTCGACGTTCCGCGCAAGGCGGAATGGCTGGGCTGGTAAGTCCTTGAGCAAGCGGCGCCTCCGCCCCGTTTCCGGCGGGGGCGCCCCCCTTCTTACGAACAGTTCAGGTGCCGCATGCTGACCACCGCCACGGCCGCTTCGACCAACGCTCCAGTCGCACCGCCGGTCACGGCCGCGAAAAAGCTGATGCTGTCCGTCAACAACATCGAGGTCGTCTACAACGACGTGATCCTCGTGCTCCGCGGCCTCAGCCTGGAGGTGCCGGAGGGTGAGATCGTGGCCCTGCTGGGCGCCAACGGCGCCGGCAAGTCGACGACTCTGAAGGCGATCTCCGGCCTGCTGAAAACCGAGGACGGCGAGGTCACCCGCGGCGACATCACCTTCAACGGCGAGCGCATCAACGGCATCGACCCCGACCAGATCGTCCGCAAGGGCATCTTCCAGGTGATGGAGGGCCGGCGCATCATCGCCGACATGACCTGTCTGGAAAACCTGCGCCTCGGCGCCTACACCCGCCGGGACGGTGGGGTGAAGGACGACCTGGACATGGTCTTCAGCTATTTCCCCCGGCTGAAGGAGCGCACCGGCCTTGCCGGCTACCTGTCCGGCGGCGAGCAGCAGATGCTGGCCATCGGCCGCGCGATGATGGCCCGGCCGAAGCTGATCCTGATGGACGAGCCCAGCATGGGCCTGTCGCCGCTGATGGTGAAGGAGGTGTTCAGCATCGTCCAGCAGATCAACAAGGACCTTGGCGTCACCATCCTGCTGGTGGAGCAGAACGCCCGCATGGCGCTGCAGGCCGCAACCCGCGGCTACATCATGGAGAACGGCAAGGTCGTGCTGGACGGCACCGCCGACGAGCTGCGCAACAACGAGGACGTGAAGGAATTCTACCTCGGCGGCGGCAATGAAGAGCGCAAGAGCTTCAAGAATTTGAAGAGCTTCAAGCGGCGCAAGCGCTGGATTTGATGGGAGCCGCTTCTGCGGTTGCCCCCTCCCTAACCCTCCCCCGCTCCGCGGGAGAGGGGACTGCCGCCACTCCTTTGCGACACTCCTGCGAGCGTCCTGCCCCCTCTCCCGCGGAGCGGGGGAGGGATGGGGAGGGGGCAAAACTGGCGATGATCGGCCGACCCCTGAACGGACGAACGACCATGACCGATTACTACGACGACCTCGAAACCCGTTCCTCCGACCGGCGCGAGGCCGAGCAGTTCGCGGCGCTGCCCGTCCATCTGCACCATGCCAAGGACGCGGCACCCTATTTCGGCCGGCTGCTGGCCGACATCGACCCGGCGTCGATCCACGACCGCAATGCGCTGGCCACCCTGCCGGTGACGCGGAAGTCCGACCTGATCGCGCTGCAGCAGGCGGACCCACCCTTCGGCGGTCTGGCGGCGGTGGAGGTCGGGCGGCTGGCCCGGGTCTTCGCCTCCCCCGGCCCGATCCATGATCCGGAGCCGCACGGCACTGATCCCTGGCGTAGCGCTCGCGCGCTGTTCGCCGCCGGCTTCCGCGCCGGTGATCTCGCCCACAACTGCTTCGCCTACCATCTGACCCCCGCCGGCTCGATGTTCGAGACCGGGGCGCACGCCATCGGCTGCGCCGTCATCCCCGCCGGCACCGGCAACACCGAGATGCAGGCCCAGGTCGTCGCCAGCCTAAAGCCGCGCGGTTATATCGGCACGCCCGACTTCCTGAAGATCATCCTGGAGAAGGGCGACGCGCTGGGGCTGGACGTGTCGTCGATCCGCATCGCCAGCGTGTCGGGCGGCCCCTATCTGCCCGACGCCCGCGCCTTCTATGAAGCGCGCGGGCTGGAGGTCTACCAGTGCTACGGCACGGCCGACCTCGGCATCGTCGCCTATGAGACGGAGGCGCGTTCCGGGCTGGTGGTGAACGAGGGCTGCATCGTCGAGATCGTCCGCCCCGGCACCGGCGACCCGGTTCCCGACGGCGAGGTCGGCGAGGTGGTGGTGACCATCTTCAACCCGGCCTATCCGCTGATCCGTTTCGGCACCGGCGATCTGTCGGCGGTGCTGCCGGGGACCAGCCCCTGCGGCCGGACCAACATGCGGCTGAAGGGCTGGATGGGCCGCGCCGACCAGACCACCAAGGTCAAGGGCATGTTCGTGCATCCTTCGCAGGTGGCAGAAGTGCTGCGCCGCCATCCCCAGATCGGGCGCGCCCGGCTGGTGGTGGGGCGGCAGGATGCCAGCGACACGATGACGTTGCGCTGCGAAGCGGAGGAGAGCGGGGAGGCACTGTCGGCCGCCATCCGCGAGACGCTGGCGTCGGTGACCAAGCTGAAGGGGGCGGTGGAGTTCGTGGCGCCGGGGAGTTTGGCGAACGATGGCAAGGTGATCGACGATACGCGGGGGTGAGCGGGTGCGGCGGGTGCCCCCTCCCTAACCCTCCCCCACCTTTGGTGGGAGAGGGGACTGCCGCCGCACTTCCACAAAGCTCCTGCCCCCTCTCCCTCGAAGAGGGGGAGGGATGGGGAGGGGGCACCCGCCGCGACAACCTATCTCAGCACTCCGCGTCGGCCGACGGCATCAGGTCGTACTGCGGCTTGTAGCCCGGCTGGGCGCGGATGCGGTCGGCCCAGGCCTGGATGTTGGGATAGTCCTTCGCCTCGATCCCGGATTCATTCAGCAGGTCGATCCAGGGGAGGGCGAAGATGTCGGCGATGGTCAGCCGGTCGCCTTCGATGAAGCTGCGGCCGGCCAGATGCTGGTCGAACAGCTTCAGGCCGCTGGCCGCCGAGGCGTCGATCCAAGGCAGGGCGTTGGCGTCGCCGTTGAACTTGCGCACCGCGCGGGCGCGCTGGACCGGCAGCAGCACGTCGGCCAGCCAGCTCAGCCATTCGGCAAGGCGCAGCTTCTCGGCCTCGTCGCGGCCGCCGAACTGGCCGGTCTGCTCGGCCAGATAGGTCAGGATCACGCTGGATTCGGAAATCGAATGGTCGCCATGCACCAGCGTCGGCACCCGGCCGAAGCGGTTGATCGCCTGATATTCGGGCGACTTCTGCTGGCCGTTGCGCAGGTCGACATGGCGGTACTGGAAGGGAATGCCGCCCAGCCGGAAGAACAGCGCGATGCGGGTCGCGGGCTGGGAATTCACGTTGCCATAGAGGATGAAGGGCGCGGTCACGTTGCTCTGTCTCCCTGATTTGTGGACACGGGGATCGCCCAGTGTCCGGCATTTCCCGGGAGCATGGCCTCAACCGGCCCAGCCGCGCCAGCGGAAACCGCGCCCACCTCCTCTCCGCATCACATGTCGCTGGTCGCCGGCTCCTGCACCCGCTTCACGCCCAGCAGCTTCAGCACATAGCGCTCGTACACCGGTTCGCTGATGCCCTTGCGGACCTTGCGCAGGAAATAGCGCTCGAACCCGATCTTGGCGAAATGGACCCAGCGCCCGTGCGACGACCAGTTGACGTTGCGCGGCGGGATTTGCGGCATGGCGACGAAGGCGACGCCGCTGTCGCCGAAATCGGCGAGGCACAGCGCGCTCCAGGTCCCTTCCTCCACCGGCTCCTTGCCGTCGAGCAGGGAGCGGATGTTGCGGGCGGCGGCGGTGACCATCGTTTCGATCATATAGCCGGTCTTCGGCACGCCGACCGGCACCGGCGTCTTTTCCACCGGCGGGATGGCGATGCAGACGCCGACGCCGAAGACGTTGCGGTGGGTCGGATTGCGCTGGTGCTTGTCGGCCAGGACGAAGCCGCGCGGGTTGACCAGCCCCTCCGCACCGCGCAGTGCGGCGATGCCGCGGAAGGCCGGCAGCATCATGGTCAGGCGGCTTTCGACCACATGCGCGGTCTTCTCCCGCCCCGCCTCGTCCATCTCCGTGACATGCACGGCGTCGGGGGTGAAGCGGTCGGTGCGGGCGTTGACGATCCACTTGATGTGACGCTCGCGCAGCGCCGATTCCAGCAGCCCCTTGGTGTCGCCGACGCCGCCCAGGCCGAGATGGCCGACATAGGGTTCCGAACTGATGAAGGTGATGGGGACCTTGTGGCGGATCTTCCGGCGCCGCAGGTCGGCGTCGGCGATCATCGCGAACTCATAGGCCGGGCCGAAGCAGGAGGCGCCCTGCACCGCGCCGATCACCAGCGGGCCGGGGTCGCGGCAGAAGGCCTCCCAGCGCTCGGCCGCCTCCACCGCATGGTCGACATGGCAGATGGAGATGGTGTTGGCCTGCGGACCGAAGCCTTCGATCTCGTCGAAGGCCAGTTCGGGGCCGGTGGCGATCACCAGCTGGTCGTAGTCGAGGCTGGTTCCGTCGTTCAGCTCCAGCCGGTTCTCCTCCGGCCGCACCTGACGGCAGCCGACCGGGGTGAAGGCGATGCCCTTGCGGGCGAAAGGTTCGGCAAGCGGGACGGTGATGTCCTCCCGCTTGCGCCAGCCCACGGCCACCCAGGGGTTGGACGGCACGAACTGGAAGCTGTTGCTGTTCGACACGACGGTGATCCGATCCTCCGGCCGTGCCAGTTCCTTCATTTCGTAGGCCATCGGGATGCCCCCGATGCCCGCCCCCAGGACGACGATATGCGCCATTGCTGTTTCCTCTCCTAAGGCAGGCCTTCTTCTCGGTCATCTCGACGGATCGACCGGCGGGCCTTGCGTTTATGGAAGATGTGCGCCGCCGCTCCCTCAGGAGAAGGCGACGCCGGAACGCGCGCCCAGCCGCTTCAGGATCATCGCCAGCGGGCAGAAGCCGGTGAAGGAGGCCTGCAGCAGGTTGGCGCCGACGAAGGCGGTAAGCCAGAGCCACTGCGGGCTGTGCAGTTGCGACAGCGCCAAACTGACCAGGATCATGGTCCCGGCGAAGGCCATTACGATACGATCGATGCTCATGTCCGTGTCTCCGGTGGGGAAGAGGGGAGTGCCGACGAATGGTCCGGTGGCGGTCCGTCGCAGTAGAGGCCCTGCAGCACCTCGATCACCGCGGCGGCCTCGGTGCTGGCCAGCGCATAGACGATCGAATGCCCAACGCGCCGGGTGCGAACGAGGCCGTCGGCGCGCAGCCGGGCCAGATGCTGCGACAGGGCCGATTGGCTGAGACCGATGGCGGCCACGAGCGCGCCGACGCACATCTCCCCGTGCGCCAGATGGCAGAGGATGGAAAGGCGCCGTTCGTTGGCGATCGCCTTCAGCAGGCGCGCCGCGGAGCGGATATGGCGGCCATCCGAATCATTCATTGACACTAAATTAGAGTATTCTAAATTAAAGGTCAACAGGCGTCCGCCGCACCTATCCGTCCGTTCCTCCCGTTCGAGGTGGCCCAATGTCCCGTCGATCCTCTCCAGCCCGTCTGGCCGCCCCCCTCGCCCTCGCCCTGGCCCTGCTGTGCGTCGCCGGCTTCCCGTCGCTGTCGCGCGCCCAGCCGGCCCCGCAGGCGGAGGTGCCGGCCAGCATCACCATCCAGCCCCGACCGGTGGAGGATCTGAAGGCCGTCTTCGCCACGGTGGAAAGCGTTCACGAGACGCTGGCCCGCACCCGCATCGGCGGCACAATCGCCGAGCTGAAGGTGAAGGAGGGGGACAAGGTCACCACCGGCCAACTGCTCGCCACCGTCCGCGACCCGAAGCTGCCGTTGCAGATCGTCTCGCTGGACGCCCGCATCCAGGCTTTGCAGGCGCAGCAGCATCAGGCCGAACTGGAGCTGGACCGGGCGCAGCGCCTGCGCGCCAGCGGGACGGGCACGCAGCAGCGGCTGGACGACGCGCAGTCGGCGGTGGACGTCGCCCGCGCCCAGATCGCCGCCATGAAGGCGGAACGGGCGGTGGTCGAGCAGCAGTTGCGCGAGGGCGAGGTGCTGGCCCCGGCCAACGGCCGCATCCTGCAGGTCAAGGTGATCGACGGCGCGGTGGTGGTCCCCGGCGAGACGGTGGCGAGCATCGCCACGGAGACCTATGTGCTGCGCCTGCACCTGCCGGAGCGCCATGCCCGCTTCATGCATGAGGGCGACCCGGTGCTGGTCGGCAACCGCGGGCTGGCGCCGGCCGCTCCGCAAGCCACGGCGCCGGTTGGTGAAACCGCGCTGAAGCGCGGCACCGTGCGGCAGGTCTATCCGGAACTGTCGGGCGGGCAGGTGGTCGCCGACGCCACCGTCACCGGGCTGGGAGATTTCTTCGTCGGCGAGCGGGTGCGGGTCTATGTGGCGACCGGCACGCGGCAGGCCATCGTGGTGCCGCCGGACTGGATCGTCCGCCGCTTCGGCACCGATTTCCTGCGGCTGGCCGACGGCAGCGAAACGCCGGTTCAGGTCGGCGGGCCGATCCCCGCGCTGGATGGCCAGCCCGGCGGGATCGAGGTGCTGTCGGGATTGAAGCCGGGCGACGTGATCGTCCGGCCGGAGGGCGTGTGATGAAGCTCGGCATTTCCGGGGTGTTGACGCGGACCTTCATCTGCTCGCCCCTGACCCCCCTGCTGCTGCTGGCTTCGCTGGTGGTTGGCGCCGTCGCCCTGATGTCGCTGCCGCGCGAGGAGGAGCCGCAGATCAGCGTGCCGATGGTCGACATCCTGGTCCGCGCCGACGGGCTGAAGGCCGACGACGCGGTCGAGCTGGTGACCAAGCCGCTGGAGGAGATCGTCAAGGGTATCGACGGGGTCGAGCACACCTATAGCCAGACCATGGACGACCGGGTGGTGGTGACCGCCCGCTTCCTGGTCGGCACCTCGTCCGACGACGCCATCCTGCGCGTGCACGAGAAGGTGCGCGCCAACATGAACCGCATCCCGCTCGGCATTCCCGAACCGCTGATCGTCGGGCGCGGCATCAACGACGTGGCGATCCTGACCCTGACGCTGGCGCCCAAGCCGGACGAGGCGGGGCGCTGGACCGACACCGCGCTGCACGGCGTCGCCGACGAGCTGCTGGCGCAGCTGGTCCAGGTCGAGGATGTCGGCAAGAGCTATATCGTCGGCGGCCGGCCCGACCAGATCCGGGTTGAACCCGATCCGGAAAAGCTGGCGCTGTTCGGGGTGACGCTGAACCAGCTGGTCGACAAGGTGAAGAACGCCAACCGGTCCTTCATCGTCGGATCGGTGCGGGCGCAGGGCGGCAGCCTGCCGGTGGTGGCGGGCCAGACCCTGCAGGGGACGGCGGACATCGGCCTGCTGCTGGTGACCACCCGCGACGGCCGCCCGGTCTATGTCAAGGACGTCGCCGACATCGTCGTCGGCTCGCGGCCCGACGACAGCATGGCGTGGACGATGACGCCGGACGGCAAGGGCGGGCTGGTCCGCACCCCGGCCGTCACCCTCGCCATCGCCAAGCGGGCCGGCGCCAACGCCGTCACCATCGCCGAGCGCGTGCTGGAGCGCGTCCACGCCATCGAACAGGAGTCGCTGCCGAAGGGCCTGACGCTGACCGTTACCCGCAATTACGGCGAGACCGCCAACGAGAAGGTGAACGAGCTGCTGTTCCATCTGGCGCTCGCCACCGTCACCATCGTCGCCCTGATCGTGCTGGCCATCGGCTGGCGCGAGGGCATCGTGACGCTGATCGTCATCCCGACGACCATCCTGCTGACCATGTTCGCGTCCTGGCTGATGGGCTACACCATCAACCGCGTCAGCCTGTTCGCCCTGATCTTTTCCATCGGCATCCTGGTGGACGACGCCATCGTCGTGGTCGAGAACATCGACCGCCACTGGGCGATGAAGGACGGCCGGTCCAAGGTGCAAGCCGCCATCGAGGCGGTGGCCGAGGTCGGCAACCCCACCATCGTCGCCACCCTGACCGTCATCGCCGCGCTGCTGCCGATGATGTTCGTGTCCGGCCTGATGGGGCCGTACATGAGCCCGATCCCCGCCAACGCCTCCGCGGCGATGGTGTTCAGCTTCTTCGTCGCCATGGTGCTGACGCCCTGGCTGATGGTGAAGCTGCGGCCCGGCGAGACGCCGGCTGCTGGGCATAGCGGTGGGCATGGTGGCGGTCATGAGGGTGGCCATGAAGGCGGCGGCGCGCTGGGGCGGATGTATCTGGCGGTGGCGCGCCCGCTGATCCGCAGCAAGCGGCGGGCCTGGACCTTCCTGCTGGTGGTTGGCGTCGCGACCCTGGCCTCGACCACGCTGTTCTACACCAAGGACGTCGCGGTGAAGCTGCTGCCCTTCGACAACAAGTCGGAACTGCAGGTCGTCGTCGATTTGCCGCGTGGCGCCTCGCCGGAGGAGACCGAGCGCGTGCTGCTGAACGCGGCGCGGGCGATTGGCGACCTGCCGGAGCTGGAGAGCGTCCAGGCCTACAGCGGCACCGCCTCTCCCTTCAACTTCAACGGTCTGGTCCGGCATTACTACCTTCGCGACCAGCCGGAGCAGGGCGATTTGCAGGTGAACCTCGCGCCGAAGGGCGAGCGCAGCCGCAGCAGCCACCAAATCGCGCTCGACGTCCGCGCCCGGCTGAAGTCCCTGGCGGTGCCGGACGGCACGACGGTCAAGGTGGTCGAGGTGCCGCCCGGCCCGCCGGTGCTCTCCACCCTGCTGGTCGAGGTCTATGGCCCCGATGCGGCGACACGGCAGAAGGCGGCGCATATCGTCGAGGACGCCTTCCGCAGCGTCGACTTCATCGTCGACGTCGACAACACCGTGCGTGCGCCCGGCGAGCGGCTGCGCTTCGCGCTCGACCATGAAAGCCTGGAGTTCCATGGCGTCGAGGAACAGGCGGTCTACGACACGCTGCAGGCGCTGGTCGGCGGCGTGCCGGTCGGCTATTCCCACCGCGGCGCCGGGCGCAATCCGATCGAGATCGCGGTGCAACTGCCGAAATCCGGCCTATTCCTGTCGGAACGCATCCTTGCCACCCCGGTGCCGGGGGCGCGCGGCACGGTGGAGTTGGGCGACCTCGTCACCATGACGCGGGAGCCGGCCTCCTACCCGCTGTTCCGCCGCAACGGCCGCTATGCCGAGATGGTGATGGCCGACCTCGCCGGCCGGTTCGAGGCGCCGATCTACGGCATGCTGGCGGTGCAGGACCGCTTGAAGCAGGTCGATTGGAAAGCCGCCGGTCTGGGCGCGGAGCCGGAGATCCTGCTGCATGGCCAGCCCGAGGACCAGAGCAAGCCGGCGCTGCTGTGGGAGGGCGAATGGGAGATCACCTATGTCACCTTCCGCGACATGGGGGCGGCCTTCGGCGTGGCGATCCTCGGCATCTATCTGCTGGTGGTCGGCCAGTTCGGCAGCTTCAAGCTTCCGCTGGTGATCCTGGTGCCGGTGCCGCTGACGCTGATCGGCATCGTGATCGGCCATTGGCTGTTCGGCGCGGCCTTCACCGCGACCTCGATGATCGGCTTCATCGCGCTGGCCGGCATCATCGTCCGCAACTCGATCCTGCTGGTGGACTTCATCCGCCATCTGCGGGAGCGCGGGAGGACGGTGCGCGAGGCGGTGCTGGAGGCGGGGGCGATCCGCTTCAAGCCGATCCTGCTGACGGCGGTCGCCGCGATGATCGGCGCCGCGTTCATCCTGACCGACCCGATCTTCCAGGGGCTGGCGATCTCGCTGCTGTTCGGGCTGCTCAGCTCGACGCTGCTGACCGTGCTGGTGATCCCGGCGATCTACGTCGTGCTGCGCGGCGACGCGCCCACCCTGCCGCCGCAACGGGGGGAGACGGCGGAGAGCCCGCAGGGGAAGGCGATGTCGGCGGGGGAATTGGTGGGGACGTGAGAGAATCCCCTCTCCCCCCGGGGAGAGGGTTAGGGTGAGGGGGGTGCGTGGTGAGGATTCTCGAGAATCCACCCTGTGCATCCCCCTCACCCCGACCCTCTCCCCGGGGGGGAGAGGGGGGGCCGGATTTTTCCCCCTACGCCTTTGAATCGCCGGACGCGCAGAACAGGTGGTAGAGGTCGCCCAGGATCGGGCGCACCCGGTCGGAGCCGATGCGGTAATGGATTGCGGTGCCCTGGCGGCGGGTGGCGACCAGCCCCTCCTCGCGCAGTTTGGCGAGATGCTGGGACAGGTTGGATTGCGACAGGCCGAGGCGGCGGACCAGTTCGCCCACCTGCATCTCGCCCTCCAGAAGGCTGCACAGGATCATCAGCCGGTGCCGGCTGGCGATGGAGCGCAGGAAGCCCTCCGCCTCCGCGGCGCGCGCTTCGAAATCGGCAGCCTCGAAGTCCGGGGTGTTGAGTGCCGTGTCGCCCAGCGTTGAGGTCATCGCCTGGACCATCCTGCCGTCGGAAGTCTGCAAATTAGGGTAAACTAATATAACCCTTGGCAGAGTGGGTTCAAGGGATTTGTCGGTCGCATGGCGGCTCAGCCGATTCGCCGCAGCGACAGACCCGACGCGGCGGTGCGGAAGCCGCCGTCCGGCGTCGGTTCGACCGGCTCGCCGCCGTCGAGGCGATAGCTCTTGCTCTCCGGAACCCAGCCGGCGGGGCCGCGGAAGGTCACCATCTGGATGAAGCTGGTCGTCTCGACTACGGCATGGATGCTGCCGTCCTCGGCCGTCACCTCGAAGCGGTCCGTTTCCATCTCCTGACGCAAAGGCATCGGCCTGCTCCCTCCCACATCCGCGGTGGCCCATAGCCTGCCACGGGGCCGCCGAAGCGAGCCATTAGTTTAATTTTGGTCTTCCGCGAGGAAAGCTCGTTTGTTCGCGCACCCCCGGCTTTTTATCGTCCGGCCATCGCAACAGCGGAAAACGGGGTTGGAGATGATCGGAAGACGGGAATTCCTGGCGGCGACAGGCGGGGGCCTGCTGCTGTCGGCGGCAGGGGCGGTGGCCGGGGTGCAGGCTGCGGAAAGCAAGAAGAACAAGGCTGGCAACGCGTCCGGCAGTGACGCGCTGGCCGCGAAGATGACGGAGCTGGAGGCCCGCAGCGGCGGCCGGCTCGGTGTCGCGGTGCTCGACAGCGGGAACGGCAAGCTGCATGGCTGGCGCGGGGACGAGCGGTTCCCGATGTGCAGCACCTTCAAATTTCTATTGGCTGCCGCCGTGCTGAAGACGGTGGACCAGGGCAAGGACCGGCTGGACCGGCGGATCCCGGTGACCAAGGCCGATCTGGTGCCCTATGCCCCCTTCTCGGAAACCCGGCTGGACGGCACGCCGCCGACGGTGGCCGAACTGTGCGAGGCGGCGCTGACGCTCAGCGACAATGTCGCGGCCAATCTGCTGCTGCCGGGGATCGGCAATCCGGCCGGCCTGACCGCCTTCATGCGGGGCATCGGTGACAAGACCACCCGGCTGGACCGCAACGAGCCGACGCTGAACACCGCCATCCCCGGCGATCCGCGCGACACCACCACGCCGGCCGCCATGGTGCGCAGCATGGAGCGGATCCTGGTCGGCGACGTGCTGCGGCCGGACTCCCGCCGGCAGCTGATCGACTGGATGGTTGCCAACAAGACCGGCGACAAGCGCCTGCGCGCCGGGCTGCCGGCCGGCTGGCGGGTGGGGGACAAGACGGGGACCGGCAGCTACGGCAGTGCCAACGACATCGCCATCGTCTGGCCGGAGGGCCGTGCGCCGCTGCTGGTCGCCTGCTATCTGACCCAGACGGCGGAGGGCTTCAAGCAGCAGGACTCCATCCATGCCGAGGTGGCGCGGGCGGTGGCCGGCCTGATCGGCTGAGGCATTCCAAGCGAGTTGGGTCAGGCGGGAGATGCCGGCGTTGGTTGCGGCGGCTGAGCCCATCGCACGATGGACCGCACGGCGTTCAGGGCGTTCACATTGTCCTGAATGTGAAAATGCCGCCGCAACTCGGCGACCGCCGCCCACTCGCCGCTTTCGTGAAACGCCTTCTGGATTGCGGCGGCTTCATCCTGGCTGACGCTGAACATCCGACCCTCATGGCCGACCTTGCGACCTTCACCGCCGATCATGCACCGGCGATGGTGTCGGTTGCAAGATCACCGACGGCCGATCCTTGCTGACGGGCCGGGAAAGGATGGGCGGCGGCATAGGCGGCGATCCGGCCGGCCAGATGGTCGGCCAGCGCGTCGACCCGCAAAGGGCGGCGGCGGCCGGAGGCGAACAGCAGCTGGAGCGGGGAATCCTCCTCGCTCCAGTCCGTCAGCAGCGGGCGCAGGCGTCCGGCGGTGACGTCGGCGGCGACATCCAGCCAGGATTTGTGGGCGATGCCGCAGCCGGCCAGCGCCCAGTCGCGCAGCACGGCGCCGTCGTCGGTGGCGCGGTCGGCCTCCACGACGATGCTGCGTTCGCCCGCCGGCCCGGCGAAGCGCCAGCGGTTCAGCGGCTCCCGGCCGCGCAGCAGGACGAGGCACCGGTGCCCGCGCAGATCCTCCGGCACGGTGGGGGTGCCGTGCGCCTCCAGATAGGCGGGCGAGGCCACCGGCACCCGGCGCGACGGCGCCATCCGCCGCCGGACGAAGGCGGAATCCGGCAGGGCGCCATAGCGCAGCGCGCAGTCGAGGTCGTCGCGCAGCAGGTCGGCCAGATGATCGCCCAGCAGCAGGGTGATGCGGATGGCCGGATGCCGGTCGTGGAACTCGTCGAGCCACGGGCGCAGGACCGTCCGGCCGAAGTCGGACGGCGCCGCCAGCCGCACCGGCCCGGCGAAGCGGCTGCGGTCGCCGGCCAGCCGTTCGGCCGCCGCGTCCAGCTGGTCCAGCGCCTGCCGGCAACTGGCGAGATAGGCGGCGCCGGCATCGGTCGGGCGGACGCTGCGCGTCGAGCGCTCGAACAGGCGGGCGCCCAGCGCCTGCTCGATCCGTTTCAGCGCCGCGCTTGCCGTCGCCGGCAGCAGGCCGAGTTGCCGCGCCGCCGCCGACAGGTTGCCATGCTCCGCAACGGCAAGCAGCAGGCGGAGGTCGTCGAGCGCGATCATTGTCAAACCTCGTTTGGCAATATCTCAAAAACTCCCAGGATTATCAGCCAAGGCGCCGAAGGACACAATGAGGTCCAAGGCAAGAGGGACGGCGCCGCCGCCCGGCCTCCGGAGATTTTCCCATGACCAATCCGATCGCCACCAGACCAAGACGGCCAATCGCCGGCGGTGCGCTGTCGCTCTTCGTCGCTTTGGCCGCCGCTTCCCTTCCGATGGGACCGGTGATGGCGGAAGAGGCGTTGCCGCAGCCCGCCCATCTGGCCGGCGATGCCGCATCGCCGACCGTGCTGGCCGCGCGCCGCTATGCCGCCTTCTGGAACAGCGGGGACGACGCCTTTGCCCGCGCCGCGCTGGCGCCGGGCTTCACCGACCGCACGCTGCCGCCGGGCCGTCCGCAGGGCATCGACGGGCCGTTGCAGGCCTCCCGCGCCTTCCGCGCCGCGGTTCCCGATTTGACCGCCGCGATCGAGGACATGGTGGCGGATGGCGACCGCGTGGCGGTGCATCTGCGCTTCCGCGGCCACTTTACCGGACGCTTCGGCGAGGCCCAGGGCAGCGGCCAGACCGTGGATTTCCAGGCCTTCGACCTCTACCGCGTCGCGGACGGCCGCATCGCCGAGAACTGGCATCTGGAAGACAACCTGACGCTGCTGCGGCAGCTCGGCGTCGTCAAGCAGTGAGGGCGGGCATCATGGACAAGACCGAAAATGCGGTGGGTGTCGCATCGCTGGCGGGCGGCAGCGTGGTGGTCATCGGCGGCGGGTCCGGCATCGGCCGGGCGGTGGCCGCGGCGGCGCGCGGGCAGGGGGCACGGGTGGTGATCGCCGGCCATGACGCGGTGAGGACCCGCATCGCCGCCGAGGCCTTGGGAGTCGAGGGGCTGACCGCCGATCTGGACGACCGCGGCAGCCTGGACGCCCTGTTCCGCAGCGTCGGCAGCCTCGACCATCTGGTGGTGACCGCCGGGCCGCAGATCGGCTCCCCGGCCTTCGCGCAGCTCGACCTCGCCGCCGCCCGGCGGGCGTTCGAGGTGAAGCTGTGGGGGGCGGCCGACGCCGTCCAGGCGGCGCTGCCGCATCTGGCGCCGGACGGGTCGGTGACGCTGACCTCCGGCCTGCTGTCGCGCAAGGCGAGCGTCGGATCGCTGGCCAAGACGGTGATGAACGCCGCCGTCGAAGCGCTGGGCAAGGCGCTGGCGAAGGAACTGGCGCCGCTGCGGGTCAACGTGGTGTCGCCGGGCGTGACGGCGACGGAGAACTGGCGGGCCATCCCGGCGGACGGGCGCGACGCCTTCTATGCGAAGGTCGGGGGCGGGCTGCCGGTCGGCCGTGTCGGCCGGGCGGAGGAGGTGGCTGCGGCCTTCCTGTTCGCGATGACCACGGGTTTCGTCACCGGATCGGTGATCGACGTCGATGGCGGAGGCCTGCTGTGAGCGGATCCCTGTTTTCCCCCTACCGGCTGGGCGGGCTGGAACTGCCCAACCGGATCGTGATGGCGCCGATGACCCGTGCCCGCGCCGGCGAGGACGAGGTGCCGTCGGATCTCGCCCCGGCCTATTACGCGCAGCGCGCCGGCGCCGGGCTGATCGTGACGGAGGCGACCCAGATCGGTCCCGGCGCCAAGGGATACTCGCGGACGCCGGGGCTCTACACGCCGGCGCAGATCGCCGCCTGGACAGCGGTGACCGATGCCGTGCACCGGCGCGGCGGGCGGATCGTCGCGCAGCTGTGGCACACCGGGCGGGTGTCGCATCCGATGTTCCATGGCGGGGCGAAGCCGCCGGCTCCCTCGGCCATCCTGCCGGTCGACACCGCGATCTGGGCGGTCGGGCCGGACGGCACCGGCGGCATGGTGCCCTGCGTCGAGCCGCGGGAGATGGACGGGGCGGAGATCGCCGCCACCGTCGGCCAGTTCGCCGCCGCCGCCGCGAATGCGGTTGCCGCCGGATTCGATGGGGTCGAGCTGCATGCCGCCAACGGCTATCTGATCGAACAGTTCCTGCGCGACGGCAGCAACCGGCGGACCGACCGCTATGGCGGGTCGGTGGACAACCGCCTGCGTTTCCTGACCGAGGTGGCGGAGGCGGTGACCGCCGCCATCGGGGCGGAGCGGACCGGCGTGCGGCTGTCGCCGCTGATCACGCTGAAGGGGATGAGCGACAGCGACCCCTACGGCCTGTTCACCCGGGTGATCGACCGGCTGGAGGCGCTGGGCGTCGCGCGGCTGCATTTCGCCGAGGATGACTGGGACAACGGCACGTCCCTGCCGATGGAGTGGCGCAAGGCTTGGCGGGAGCGGTTCCGCGGCACCATCATCGTCGCCGGCCGCTATACGGTGGAGCGGGCGGAGGCGTTGCTGGAGGCCGGGCTGGTCGATCTGGTCGCCTTCGGCCGGCCCTTCGTCGCCAACCCGGACCTGCCGGAGCGCCTGCGCCACGGCCTGCCGCTGGCGGAGTTCCGCGCCGACAGCCTGTTCGGCGGCGGGGCGGCGGGCTACACCGATTACTCCGCAGCCGCTTTCGCCGATTGAGGCTCAGGCGCCTTCCATCTCGGCGTCGGGCTCCATTCCGCCGGACTCGTCGAAATAATCGCCGGCGACGTCCGGCCCCCATTCCTGGACCAGCGCCACCTTCTTCTGCTTCAGCACCTCCACCCGCTTTTCGGCGCGGGTGACCTCCATCCCGGCGACCAGCGGCGGAATGCCGTAATAGAGGCCCCAGCCGACGGCGGCGGCGCTGTACATCACCAGCCAGGCCAGCGGATCGGCGAACACCTTCGCGGCGGCGCCGATGGTGTGCTGGTGCTTCCACAGATCGATGGCGAAGGGCATGCAGCCGCAGAAATTCAGCCCACCGACGGTGATCGGCGCCGATTTGTCGGGGTCGCGGTCGACGACATAGGCGACGATGGTCGGGATCATGCCGATGCCGAACAGGATGGTCGTCGGCAGCACGATCAGCGCCGCCGGGATGATCAGCAGGATCAGCGTGAGGCCGCCGCCCTTTTTCTTCTTCTTGCGCGCCATGGCGATCCCCCCGTTTTCCGGTCAGAAGGCGAAGAACAGGATGATGCCGGCGACCAGCACGGTCGACAGCAGGCTGGACGCGATGGCGGCGACCTGCCGGCCCGACGTTTCGATGATGGAATTGCGGTCGGCGATGGTGTGGCGGATCTTGTCCATCTCCGCATCGGCCTCGCGGTAGGCGATCTGCGCCGCCTCGAACTCCAGCCGGTCGCGGCGCAGCGCGTCCGGATCGTCCACCACCTTCAGCAATTCGGTCAGCCGGCCGTTGTGCGCGGCGGCGTCCGCCATCTTGCGCACCTCCTGCTGCTGCGGCCGGTTGTGGAAGCGGCGGAAGGCGGGGTCGAGCAGAGCCACCACCCAGCTGGCCAGATGGGTCAGCCCATCGACCCCGGTGCGGGCCTGGATATCGGACAGGATGGTCAGCATGGCGATGACGCGCCGCATCGGCTCCACCCCGCTGCCGAGCTGGGTGTAGAGCAGTTCGTCGCCGCGCTTGTGGCGGGCACCCAGGAAGGCGGCGATCTGGCGGTCGATGGGGTCCTTGTGCCGTTCACCCCCCGCGGCGATCCAGTCGAGCGCCCGCAGCAGCTCGGCCGGCGAGGTCGGCAACTGCTTGGCGACCAGGCTGCTCATGCAGGGCATGGTCGGGTTCATCTCGTACAGCACGCGCTCCACCCCCAGCCCGTGGCTGGAGCGGTCGAGAAAGCCGCGCAGCTGGTCGAAACTCTGCACCAGCGGCACGAATTCCGGCTTGAAGTCGGTCTGGACGTTGACCCAGAACATCGGCAGCTGGTTGGCCAGCACCTCCGCCACCGCCTGGGGGGATTCGCCGCGCATGAAGGCGTCTGCCAGCATGGTGGCGATGCCGTCCGGCATCATCGCCCGGCCGCGGTAGCGGATGGGGGCGGCGGGGTCGAGCGCGATGCAGACGCGGGCCACCAGCCGGTCGCCCTGGCTGCCGCCCTTGCCGCTGGAGGCGGTCTGGATGGCGTTGTTGACCGCCTCCGCCCGCACGTCGTCGCCCATCGACCGGCGCAGCCACTTGTCCAGCTCGCCGCTCTCGATGACGGAGGCGGCGGCGGGGGCATGGCGGGCGAAGGCACGGGCCAGCGTGCGGCAATGCCAGTATTCCGACCCCTGGAATTCCAGCGGCCGGGCGGCGCGGCGGGAAATCTGCGGCTGCTTCGGGCTGAGCCGGCGGCCGGCCACCCACAGATCGAGGTCGTTCAGGGTCCAGCGCTGCTTGGGGTCGTCCACCAGCAGGCCGCGCACCACCTCGTTGATCGCCAGCGGCAGACGGTGCTGCTGGACCAGCGCCGGGTAGGACCCGCGCTCCAGCTTCGCCTGCAGCACCGCCTCGTCGTCCAGGCCGGACAGCGGGTTGCGGCCGAGCGCCAGGATCAGCAGGGTGACGCCCAGCGAATAGAGGTCGTCGGCCATGGTGCCGGTGCCGCGCCCGGCCGGGTTGGCCATGCCGCGCTCGATCGTCTCCAACAGGACCGGCTGGCCGTAGCCGGGCTGCGCCGACACGCAATCGCCCAGCATCAGCCCGCCGCCGGCGAGATCGCGGTAGAACAGGTTGGTAGGGCGGATCGCGCCATGGACGACGCCGCGGCTCGACAGCTCCTTCAGCGCAGAGACCAGCGGGTGGATGATCTGCCGGGTCAGCTGGTCTTCCGGCATCGGGTCCAGCGTGTCGGTCAGCGACCCCATCAGCCGCTTGCCGCCCGGCCGTTCGAACACCAGGCAATAGCGCCGCCCGCGGTCCTGCGGCCAGTCCACCAGTCCCCAGTCGAGCAGCCGCATATGCGTGGCGTTGTCGAGGCTGCCGACGGTGGAGCAGATGTCCATCCGGGGCAGAATCGAGGCATGGCAGATGACGGCGAAGGGCTCGATCCGCTTTTCGCGCAGAGCCTTGGCGGTGAAGGCGTTGCCGCCGATGGCGTTCAGCAGCGGGATCGGCGCGCCGGGCTGGATCTCGTAGCGTTCGGCGAGTTTGACCGGTTCGGCGTTCGCCATCGCCCCCGTGGCGGCTCCCATCGTGGCGGTTTGGGCGTCGGATGGCATGGACGGCGGATCCCCGGGGCGTGCGAATGTGCGCAAGCCTTAGGTGGCGTGAAAAGGGCAAACAAACCCTTAACGTGCGCGTGCGTAACACTATCGGATTGGACCGGAAAGGAAAACCCCCGCCGGGAAGGGCGGGGGTTTCCCGTGCAGATAAGCGGCCGAACTCTGCCTTACCCGTTCTTGACCTTCACGTAGGACCCCGGCGCGTCTTCCAGGGCCGGCAGGGCGCCGTCGCCGGGCTGGCGGGCGGGAACCTTGCCGTTGGCGTACTGGCCGATCCACTTGTTCCATTCCGGCCACCAGGAGCCGGGGGTCTGGGTCGCCTTCTCCAGCCACTCGTCGGAGGTCTTGGCCAGCTTGTCGCTGGTCCAGTAGCAGTATTTGTTGGCCGCGGGCGGGTTGACGACGCCGGCGATGTGGCCCGAGGCGCCGAGCACGAACTTCACCGGGCCGCTGAACAGCTGGGCGCCGCTGTAGGTGCTCTTCCACGGCGCGATGTGGTCCTCACGGGCCGACAGGAACAGCGTCGGGACCTTGACCTTGCCCAGGTCGATCGGCACGCCCTTCAGCGTCACCGCCCCCGGCTGCGCCAGCATGTTCTTCTGGTACATGTTGCGCAGATAGAAGCTGTGCATCGCCGCCGGCATGCGGGTGCTGTCGCCGTTCCAGTACAGCAGGTCGAACGGGAACGGGTCCTTGCCCAGCAGGTAGTTGTTGACGACGAACGACCAGATCAGGTCGTTGGCGCGCAGCATGTTGAAGGTGGTCGCCATCTTGGAGCCGTCGAGATAGCCCTGCTCGGCCATCTGCCCTTCGATGAAGGTCAGCTGCTCCTCGTCGATGAAGACCGACAGCTCACCGGCTTCGGTGAAGTCCAGCATGGTGGTAAAGAAGGTGGCCGACTTGATGCGGTCGTCCTTCTTGGCCGCCATGTAAGCCAGGGTCGAGGCCAGCAGCGTCCCGCCCAGGCAATAGCCGATGGCGTTCACGTCCTTCTCGCCGGTCGCCTTCTCGATGGCGTCCAGCGCCGCCAGCGGGCCTTCGACCATGTAGTCTTCGAAGCCCTTGGCCGCCAGCGTCTCGTCCGGGTTGACCCAGGACAGGACGAAGACGGTGTGGCCCTGGTCGACCGCCCACTTGATGAAGCTGTTCTTCTCGCGCAGGTCGAGGATGTAGAACTTGTTGATCCAGGGCGGCACGATCATCAGCGGGCGCTTGTTCACGTCCGGCGTGGTCGGGGTGTACTGGATCAGCTGCATCAGGCTGGTCTGGAAGACGACCTTGCCCGGCGTGACCGCGATGTTCTTGCCCAGCTGGAAGGCGTCGTAGTCGGTCATGGAGATGCGCAGCTCGCCCTTGCCGCGCTCCAGATCCTTCAGCAGATGCTCCAGCCCCTTGACCAGATTCTCGCCGCCGCTCTCGATGGTCGCGCGCAGCACCTCCGGGTTCGTCATGACGAAGTTGGAGGGCGCCATCGCGTCGACGAACTGGCGGGTGTAGAAATCGACCTTCTTTGCGGTGTGGTCGTCCAGCCCGTCGACCTGATTGACGGTCGACTGCATCCACCGGGCGCTCAGCAGGTAGGACTGCTTGATGAAGTCGAACAGCGTGTTCTCGTCCCAGGCGGCGTCCTTGAAGCGGCGGTCGTCCTTGGCCGGGGCGATGACCGGCTGCGTCTCCTGCCCGAAGAAGCGCTGGGTGGTGCGCTGCCACAGGGTCAGGTAGTCCTGCCACAGCGACATCTGCGCCTGCATCAGCTTGGCCGGGTCGGCCATCATGCGGGTGGTCATCTCGAGGAAGGCATGGCCGACGCCCATCGGATCCGGGCTCTTCGGGCCGGCGCCGTCGGAGGCCTGGCGCGCGAGGAATTCGGAGACCAGCCGCTGGCTCTGTTCGGCGATGCGGGTCATCGCCCGCGACATCTCGACCGGATCGGGCAGCTTGACGTCGGGCACCTGGGGGGAAGCCGGGTTGGAAGCCTGGGGGGGGGCCTTGGTCTCGGCCATGAGCACGGTCCTTCTTCTTTGGGCGGGTGTCGCGTCGTCTCGGTCACATCGTGTCGACCACCATGGTCCTCATGGCCCGGCTTGCGCCAGATTGGGCTTTGGGCCTTGCGGACGGGCGGCTATACAGGCTTGCGGGCTATGGTCTTCGGTGGCGGTCTCCGGGGGGTGTTCTGCACCATGTCGCTGTGGGTGGCGTGCGGCGGTCCGACCTTCTGGTGCGGTGCGGGAGAAATCCGGGACCTCTCATACACCGCTGATGTGAACATTTCATTTCGCGGATCGTCGCACAAGTGTGGCGTGGCGGCCAGACACGGGGAAGGGTGATGGTGACGGGCAGTCAGGAAGGCGTTCGGGGCATCGTGGCGGCCGGACGGGCGGTCGGCGCGCTAATCGTAGCGATGCCAATGGTTTTCGGGCTGTCGGCCTGCAGCGACCGGGCGTTGGACACCGGCCTTCTGGGGGCCGTCACCGGCGAGCCTTCGCCGGTCAGCGACAATTCGTCGCCCATCCGCAACATGACCGGGGAGCGCACCGACTACCCCAACCTGGGGACTGTTCCGCCGCGCCCGACCGATCTGACCACCGAGGCGCAGCGCCAGCAGGCGATGGACCGCCTCGCCGAGGACCGTGCGGCATCGCGCCGCACGCGGGAGCAGACGGAAGCGATCCAGATGCCGGAGCCGCTGCCCATACCGCCGAAGCCCAACCTGCAGCCGGGCAAGAGCTGAGGGTTTTGGGTAAAGGAAAAGCCCCCGGCCGGATGGTCGGGGGCTTTTTTGTGTGTGGGAGGTGTCGGCTTCGATGGCCCCCTCCCTAACCCTCCCCCGCCCTCGGCCGGCCAAAGGCCGGTCCGATCGCGGGAGAGGGGACTGCCGCCGCTTCGCGTAAGGCACCCTCTCCCACCGAAGGTGGGGGAGGGTCGGGGAGGGGGCACAGCACTTCGCACCCCCAAACCCATCACTCCTGGATGAACGCCTTCACGTAGGACTGGCGCAGCGGCTGGATCAGGTAGTCCAGCGGGGTGCGGGCGGAGAGCACGATGCGGGCTTCCACCGGCATGCCGGCCTTGATCTTCAGGTTGCGGACCTCGTGGTTGTCGGCGTCCTTCAGGCGGATGCGAGCCAGATAATACTCCTGGCGCGTTGCGTTGTCGGTCAGGCGGTCGGCCGAGACGTAGGACACGGTGCCGTCGATGGTGCCGACGACGCGGCTGTCATAGGCGGTCAGCTGGACCTTCACCGGCAGGTCGACGGCCATCGACTTGATGTCCTTCGGCTGGATGCGGACCTCGGCCAGCAGGGCCTTGTCGTCGGGGACGATGTCCAGCACCGGCTCGTTCGCGGTGATGGTGCCGCCGACGGCCGGGTGGCCGTACATCACGACGTTGCCGGCGTCCGGCGCCTTGACGGTGCGGTTGTCCAGGCGGTTCTTGGCGTCGCGGATCTGCTCGGCCAGCTTCTGGGCGTCGCCGCGCGCCTTGTCCAGCTCGACCAGCACCTTCTCGCGGAAGTCGCTGCGGCGGCGGACCAGATCACCCTGGGCGTCGACCGCCTGCTGGCGCGACTGCGACATGCGGGCTTCCAGCTCATGGTCCTGGGCGTGGAGCTGCGCGTTCTCCTTCTGCGCCGCCACCAGCTTGGTGCGGGTGGAGTTGCCGCGGTCCAGCAGGCCCTGGGTGATCTGGATGTCCTCGTCCGACAGCTTGATCTCGCGGTTCAGGAAGGCGCGCTGCTGCTCCAGGCTCTTCACCTCGTCGCCCAGCGTGGCGATGCGGTCCTGGGTCAGCTTCGCCTCGGTCTCCAGCTGGTTGTGGCGGACCTGGAACAGCTTCTCCTGGTTCAGCATGGCGTTGTCGACCGCCGGCTCCTTGCCGCGGCGGGCGGCCAGCTCGGCCGGCCATTCGATGGCGGGCTTCTCGAACAGCTCGGCTGACAGGCGCGCTTCGGAAGCCAGCGTGTCGACCAGCGCGGCGTTCAGCATGTCCAGGCGGGTCTGCGCCTCGGTGTTGTCCAGCCGCATCAGGACCTGACCGGCTTCGACGCGGTCGCCCTCCTGGACCAGGATGGCGCTGATGACGCCGCCTTCGGTGTTCTTCACCACCTTGCGCCCGGTTTCCGGCGCCAGCGAGCCCGACGCGCTGATGGCGCTGTGCAGCGGGGCCACCGCCGCCCAGCCGGTCATGCCGCCGAAGCCGACCGCCAGGACCAGGAAGCCGCCCAACAGCAGGCCGCGCACGCTGGTTTCCGGCATCGTCGCCCGCAGCGCATGGATCGAGGTGATGGTCGCCGTCTTGCGCGACGGCTTGCCGGCGGGGGTTTCGGAACCGTTGTCACCGGACAGCGGGGTGGGGAACGTCGTGGTCATCGTGGTCATGGGGCTTCCTTGGCTCTGTCGGGTCGGGCGTCGCTGGCCGGGTGCTGAGAGGGCTGGGGGCGGTGCCGGCGGTCAGCCGGCGGCCCCCGCCGTGGCGGCGGACGGACCCTGAGGGCCGAGATTGCGAAGGCGGGCGAGGTTGACGGCGCCGGGCTGGGCCTGCTGCTGGTCCGGACGCGGCAGCTCCATCGCCATGCCGTTCTTCAGGACATAGGTGTGGTCGGACATGTCGACGAAGATCGGGGCGTGGGTCATGACGATGGTGGTCGCCCCGCGCTCCTTGCAGGCCGCGACGAAGGCGCGGACCGCCTTGATGCCCAGCTCGTCCAGGCCGGCGGTTGGCTCGTCCAGCACCAGCAGCGGCGGCTGGCCGAAGGCGGCGCGGGCAAGGCCGATCAGGCGGGCGCTGGCGCCGGTGATCGGGGACAGCGGGTCGTTGACCTCGGTCTCGTAGCCCATGGGCAGGCTTTCGATCCACTCGTGGAGGCCGACGGCCTTGGCGGCCTCTTCCACCTGTTCACGGGTGGCGGTGGTGAAGCGGGCGATGTTGTCGGCGATGCTGCCGGGCAGGAGATCGACCTGCTGCGGCAGGTAGCCGATGCCCTGTTCGGGGCTGTCGGGGGTCAGGGTGGCGACGGACAGGCCGCCCAGCCGCACCGTACCGGCCGACGGCAGGGCGACACCGGCAAGCAGGCGGGCCAGGATCGACTTGCCCGAACGGTTGGGGCCGGCGATGCAGACGGTCTCGCCCGGCTCGACCGACAGGGTGACGCTGCGCAGGATCGGCTTCTGGTCGCGGGGGGAGACGAACAGCAGGTTCTCGACGGTCAGGCGCTCGCTCTCGACGGGCACGGAGGGACGCTCCGGCTCACGCGACAGACGCTTCAGCAGCGGCAGCAGGCGGCGGACGGCCTGGGCGGAGCGGACCAGCCCGCCCCAGGCGCCGGCGGTCTGCTCGATCGGGGCGAGGCCGCGGCCGACCAGCATCGAGGTGGCGATCATGCCGCCGAAGGACAGGTGCTGCTCGATCACCAGCCAGGCGCCGATGCCCGTCACGGCGATCTGCAGGACCATGCGGACCCACTTGGTGGCGGCGCCGATGGCGGCGCTGCGCTCATAGCCCTGGCCCTGCATGGCGCTGGCGGTCAGGAAGTCGCGGTTGACGGCGTCCAGCGAGGCGTTGCCCATGCGCAGGCCGCGCACGGTGTCGGAGCGGGAGGCCAGCGCCTCGAACAGCTTCTGGGCGCGGCTGGCCGGCAGCTTGCTCTCGTCGTTGATGTCCTTGACGGCCATGTAGCCGATCCAGCCCATCACCGCCATGATCGCCATCGACACCACCAGCACCAGCGCCAGCATCGGGTGGATGACGTAGATGCCGATGACGTAGAGCGGAGCCCAGGGCAGATCCATCAGCGCCGGCAGCGAGGGACGCGAGAAGGCGCCCTTCAGCTCCATCAGGTCGGCGAGCGGACCATTGTCCGGACGGCCGCGGCCGGCGGCGTCCAGCGCGTCGGCGGTCAGCCGGCGGCGCCACCGCACCTCCAGCGCATTGCCGGCACGGGCCAGCAGGCGCGACCGCACCATCTCCAGCAGGCCGCTCAGCGTCAGCGCAAGCACGACGATGAGCGTCAGCATGATCAGGGTGTCGTAGTTGCCGGACGGAATGGCGCGGCTGAACACCTGAAGCGAATAAAGCGGCATGGCCAGCATCAGGGCGTTGATGGTGGCGCTGAAGATAAATGTACTAACGAGTATCCTGGTGAAATAACCGCGATTGAAAGCGGCTTCCGGCTTATCATTGCCGGGCTGTCGAAAAGAGTTGGACTTGGTAGTAACAGGCATGAACAGCCCTCCAATTGTCACCGGTCAGCGCAGTGCCCACTGGATGCAGGCGAGGTCAGAGAACGCCATCTTGGTAAATGGGACCTTAACATTCGGGGACGTCACAGGATTGCCACCGGATGCCACCACTTTTGCGCAGACTTGCCCCGGTATTGTTTGTTCATTCGGGGTGATTTGCGCCGCTAGGCCGGTCGGGACGCATGACCTATGGCCGGTTGGAGGGGCCGGGCATTGCCGGTATCGTGGCCCGCAGCGGCGATTCCGCCGGTCCACCCCAACCACAGCCGGAGAAGATGATGGAAGGGCGCAAGGTCCCCTCGGTGGTGTTCAAGACCCGCGTGCGCGACGAGAGCGTCGGCGGACCCAACCCGTTCCGTTGGCAGGATGTGCGGAGCGACGAGCTGTTCCAGGGCAAGCGGGTGGTTCTGTTCTCGCTGCCCGGCGCCTTCACGCCGACCTGCTCCAACGAGCAGTGCCCGGCCTTCGAACGGCTCTATGACGATTTCAAGGATTTGGGCATCGACGAGGTCTATTGCCTCAGCGTCAACGACGCCTTCGTCATGTACCAGTGGGGCAAGAGCCTGAACCTGAAGAAGGTGAAGCTGATCCCCGACGGGTCGGGCCATTTCACCCGCCGCATGGGCATGCTGATCGACAAGGACCATGTCGGCTTCGGCTTCCGGTCCTGGCGCTATGCCATGGTCGTGAAGGACGGCGTCGTTGAGAAGTGGTTCGAGGAGCCGGGCATCAACGACGAAGGCGAGAACGGCGACCCCTACGGCGAATCCTCGCCGGAGACCGTGCTGGCATACTTGCGGAGCTGAGACGCCCGATTCGGCGCCGACCGGGTGCCGCAGGGCGGGACACGAAGCAGAGCATCCGATGAAAGGCCGGCGGGGCAAGGGCTCCGCCGGCCTTTTTCATGTCCCCTCCGCGCCTGCGGCACCGGCGGTGGCAGGGCGCAGCATTGCGTATGAATGCGTGTGTCACGGTGGTCGATATTCTTTTTATTAGACAATCATTATTACATTGCTACCTTCGGCGCAGGCTTCGGCCACGGTTTCAGCCCGCAGGGCGGCCGGCAACAATCTGATCGTGCGCCGCCCGGCTTGCCGGGACAGGGTCGGCACGGCGGGGACGGATGACGCGACGAAGGGGCGGGGCGCAGATCGCCGCTGTCCATGCGACGTTGACAACCATTGCAGGGCAAAGGTGACCCTCCCATGAACATTTCCAAGCAAGACATTATCAAGACCGCGCTGGCGGCGCTCGTCGTCCTGGCACCGCTTCCCGCAGCGGCGCAAGTCAAGCTGTCGGATTTGAAGCTGAAGATCGACCCGGCGCAGACCACGGTGTCCGGCATTTCCTCCGGCGCCTATATGGCCGGGCAGTTCCAGGTCGCCTATTCGGGGCTGGTCAAGGCTGCGGGCCTCGTCGCCGGCGGTCCCTATGACTGTGCCGAGGTGTCGGAGGGCGGTATCGCCCCGGCGGTGGTGGCGCTGAAGCGCTGCATGGACGTGGCGATGGGCGCGCCCGACGTCGCTGCCCTGGTCGCCAACGCCAAGGCGCGCGAGAAGTCCAAAGACATCGACCCGCTGTCCAACATGGCGCAGTCGAAGATCTACCTGTTCAACGGCGACAACGACGTGACGGTGAAGCGCCCGGTCGCCGACGCCACCGCGCAGTTCTACAAGGCGCTGGGCGTGCCGGAGGCCAACGTCTCCTATGTGAAGCTGCCGAAGGCGGCGCACGCCTACATCACCGACGGTTATGGCGCCGCCTGCGACTTCATCCCGAAAGAGGATGAAAAGAGCGAATACATCAACAACTGCCAGTACGATCAGGCCGGTGCCATCGTCCGCTTCTTCTACGCCGACGCCAAAATCTCGAACGCCCCCACCGCGGCCCGCCAGCCGCAGCTGTTCAACCAGGCGCCCTTCGTCGGCGACACCAGCCGCAGCGGCATGGCCAAGACCGGTTACATCTATGTTCCGGAAGCCTGCGAGGGCGGCAAGCAGACCTGCCGCATCCATGTCGCCTTCCATGGCTGCAAGATGGCGTCGAACCTGATCGGCGACCATTTCGCCGTGAATGCCGGCTACAACCGCTGGGCCGACGTCAACAACATCGTCGTGCTGTACCCGCAGATCGACGGCGACGCCAAGCTGTCCTCCAACCCCAAGGCCTGCTGGGACTGGTTCGGCTACACCGGCTACGACTTCGCCCGCAAGGGCGGCTTTCAGATGACCGCCGTCCGCAAGATGATCGGGGCGTTGGCTGGGGAGTGAGGGGGCGTTCGTTTTGCCCCCTCCCTAACCCTCCCCCACCTTCGGTGGGAGAGGGAACTCCGCCGCTCTTGCGCTTAACTCCCTCTCCCGCGCTAGCGGGGGAGGGTCGGGGAGGGGGCGATCGAAGCCCGCACCCCACCAACAAAAAAGCCCCTCTCCGGCTACCCGGAGAGGGGCTTTTTCAAATCAGCGCACTCAGGCCTTCAGGATGCCGCGGCCGGCGAAGCGGGCGGCGACGCCGAGCTGCTCTTCGATGCGGATCAGCTGGTTGTACTTGGCCAAACGGTCCGAACGGCTCAGCGAGCCGGTCTTGATCTGGCCGCAGTTGGTGGCGACCGCCAGATCGGCGATGGTGCTGTCCTCGGTCTCGCCCGAACGGTGCGACAGGACGGCGGTGTAGCCGGCCTTGTGCGCCATATCGACCGCTTCCAGCGTCTCCGACAGCGTGCCGATCTGGTTCACCTTCACCAGGATCGAGTTGGCGACACCTTGGCGGATGCCCTGGGCCAGACGCTTCGGATTGGTGACGAACAGATCGTCGCCGACCAGCTGCACCTTGTTGCCGATGGCGTCGGTCAGCGCCTTCCAGCCTTCCCAGTCATCCTCGGCCATGCCGTCCTCGATCGAGATGATCGGGAAGCGGCCGACCAGATCGGACCAGTAGGAGACCATCTGCTCGGGCGACAGCGACTTGCCTTCACCGGCCAGCTCGTACTTGCCGTTCTTGAAGAACTCGGTCGAGGCGGCGTCGAGCGCCAGCATGACGTCGTCGCCCGGCTTGTAGCCGGCGGCCTCGATCGCCTTCATGACGAAGCCGAGCGCCTCGTCGGTGGAGCCGATGTTAGGGGCGAAGCCGCCCTCGTCGCCGACATTGGTGTTGTGGCCGGCGTCCTTCAGCTTCTTCTTGAGCGACTGGAAGATCTCGGAGCCCATGCGGATGGCGTCGGCGCCGGTCTCGGCACCCACCGGCATGATCATGAATTCCTGAATGTCGATCGGGTTGTCGGCATGGGCGCCGCCGTTGATGATGTTCATCATCGGCACCGGCAGCAGCGAGGCGAAGGCGCCGCCGACATAGCGGTAGAGCGGCAGGCCGGCATCCTCAGCGGCGGCGCGGGCGACGGCCAGCGACACGCCTAGGATGGCATTGGCGCCGAGGCGGCTCTTGTTCTCGGTGCCGTCCAGATCGATCATGGCGAGGTCGATGGCGCGCTGGTCGTCGGCGTCCAGGCCGGCGAGCGCGTCGTAGATCTCGCCGTTGACCGATTCGACCGCCTTCAGCACGCCCTTGCCGCCGAAGCGGGACTTGTCGCCGTCGCGCAGTTCGACCGCCTCATGGGCGCCGGTGGAGGCGCCCGACGGCACCGCGGCGCGGCCGAAGGCGCCGCTGTCCAGCGCAACGTCGACTTCCACGGTGGGGTTGCCGCGGCTGTCCAGGATTTCGCGGGCGTGAATCTCGGTGATGACGCTCATGGTCGGTCGATCCTTCGAGGAATGGCAGCCGCGTTGTCTCGCAGGCCGCGTTTTAAGGCGCGCAGGCTTGATAGCCCCGACGTCCGGGCGATGCAATATCTGCTTCGGCTTACAACCACGCGAAAATGCGGGGTTTTGCCGCAGAAATCAGAGGAATCCCTCCACCATCGCCGCGAATTCGGCCGGGCGTTCGGCGTGCAGCCAATGCCCGACCCCCTCGATCATGCGGATTTCCGCCTTGGGGAAGTGGCGGCGGATGGCGTCGTGATGCTCCGGCCGGATGTAGTCCGACGCGCCGCCGCCGATGAAGAGGGTGGGGCCGTCATAACGGGCACTGCCGAAATCGGGGAAGCCGATCAGCCCTGCCATGTTCGCCCCGATGGAGTCGAGGTTGATCCGCCAGGAGAAGACGCCGTTCTCCAGCACCAGATTCTGCATCAGGAAGGAGCGCAGCGGCGCCTCCGGCACGGCGTCGGCCAGCTGGGCCTCCACCTCCGGCCGGCGGGTGACGCCTTCCAGCTTCGCCGCCTTCATCGCGGCGACATAGGGGGCGTGGGTGTGGGTGTAGGCAACGGGGGCGATGTCGGCGACCACCAGCCGCTCCACCCGGTCGGGATGGGCCAGCGCCAGCGCCATGGCGGTCTTGCCGCCCATCGAATGGCCGACGATTGTGGCGCGGGCGAAGCCGCGGTCGTCGAGGAAACGCAGCACGTCGGCCGCCATGTCCGGATAGCTCATGCTCTCCGCCCAGGGCGCGCCGCCGTGGTTGCGCAGGTCCAGCGCATAGACCCGGCGCGATTCGCCGAAGCGCCGGGCCAACGTCTGCCAGTTGCGGGCCGAGCCGAACAGGCCGTGCAGGACCAGCATCGGCGTTCCGCCATTGGCTTCGCCGGCTTCCAGATAGGTCAGGGGGAGGGCTTGCTGCGGCATGTCGGGGCCTTCGACCTGTGATGTCGGGAGATGCGTTCTGGACGAATCCGGGCGGCGATCCTATGACGAACGCGGCCGCATCGCTAGGATGCCGCCGGGCATCATCCGCATCACAGAAGCGACCCTGCCATCGTGTTCCGTCATATCCTGTCCGTCGGCGGCCTGACCCTGGCCAGCCGGGTGCTCGGTTTCCTGCGCGACGTGCTGACCGCGGCGCTGCTCGGCGCCGGGCCGGTGGCCGACGCCTTCTTCGTCGCCTTCCGGCTGCCGAACCACTTCCGCGCCCTGTTCGCGGAGGGCGCCTTCAACTCCGCCTTCGTGCCGCTGTTCTCGGGCAAGCTGGTGCAGGATGGCGCAGCATCCGCCCGCCGCTTCGCCGACGAGGTGATGACCCTGCTGGTCATCGTGCAGATGGTGCTGCTGCTGGCGGTGCTTGCCTTCATGCCGCAATTCATGAAGGTCTTCGCCCCCGGCTTCGCCGACGACCCGGAGAAGTTCCGGCTGGCGGTGCTGTTCACCAGCATCACCTTCCCCTATCTGCTGCTGATCTCGCTGGTTTCGCTCTATGGCGGCGTGCTGAACAGCATGAGCCGCTTCGGGTCCGCAGCGGCAGCCCCCATCCTGATGAATCTGTGCCTGATCGCGGCGCTGGTGGTCGGCACGCCGCTGATGCCGACGGCCGGCCACGCGCTGTCCTGGGGCGTTCTGGCATCGGGCGTCGCGCAGTATCTCTATCTGGCCTGGGACGCCCGGCGGGCCGACATGACCCTCCGGCCGGTGGTGCCGCGCCTGTCCCCCGACGTGAAACGCTTCCTGAAGGTGCTGGGGCCGGCGGCGCTGGGGTCCGGCCTGACCCAGATCAGCCTGTTCGCCGACACGCTGATCGCCTCGGCCCTGCCGACGGGCGCGGTGTCCTATCTCTATTATGCCGACCGGCTGAACCAGCTGCCGCTGGGGGTGATCGGCATCGCCGTCGGGACCGTTCTGCTTCCGGAAATGTCCAAGCGGATCAAGAGCGGCGACGAGGCCGGCGCGGTCGACAGCCAGAACCGCGCTATCGAGCTGTCGCTGGTGCTGACCCTGCCGGCGGCCGTCGCCTTCGTGGTGGCGGGCACGCCGATCCTTTCGGTGCTGTTCCAGCGCGGCGCCTTCGGCCCGTCCGACGCCGCCGCTTCGGCGCTCACTCTGCAGGCCTATGCGCTGGGGCTGCCGGCCTTCGTGGTGATCCGCAGTCTGGTCAACGGCTTCTACGCCCGCCACGACACCGCGACGCCGGTGCGGATTGCGCTGGCGGCGGTCGGCATCAATGTGGCGCTGAAGCTGGCGCTGATGGGCCCGCTGGCCCAGGTCGGGCTGGCGGTCGCCACCTCCGTCGGCGCCTGGGTGAATGCCGGGCTGCTGGCGCTGCTGCTGCACCGGCGCGGCCTGTTCCGTGCCGACGCGCGGCTGACCCGCAACCTGCCGCGCATGGCGATTGCCGCCGCCGCCATGGCCGGCGCCCTGTGGCTGGCGACGGAGCGGCTGGCTCCTTGGCTGGGCGCCATGAGCATGGTCGAGCGGCTGGGCGGGCTGGTGGTGCTGGCGGTGGTCGGGCTGGCGGCCTATGCCGTCGCCGCCGTCCTGCTGGGGCTGGTGCGGCGCAGCGACCTCAGTCGTCTGCGCCGCCGGCGGGCCAAGGCGTAGATCACCCTTCCGTCTGCAACGGACGCTCGGGGTCGGCGCTCCACTCCGACATGGAGCCGTCATAGAGCCGCACCCCCGGCACGCCGGCGATCTCGCTCAGCGCGAACCAGGACACCGAGGCGAGGTGGCCGGTGTTGCAGAAGGTGATGGGCTGGTCGCGCAAGGGCAGCCCGGCCTGATCGGCCATCGCCTTCACCGCCTCGGGCGAGGCGAAGCGGTGCTCCGCCGGGGAGAAGAGGGCGGCGATGTCGAGATTGACCGCGCCGGGGATGGTGCCGGGGGCGCGGGCCTGCGGGCTCTTGGCCTTGCCGGCGAACTGCTCGGGCGAGCGGGCGTCATGCAGCGGCGTACCGCCGGCCTGCACCGCCGCCTCGACCTGCTCCACGGTGGCGCGCAGGTCGGTGCGGGAATGGACGGTGAAGCCGGTCGGCTGGCGAACCGCCGGCTGCGGCGTCACCGGGCCGCCGGCCGCGGTCCAGGCGGCGAAACCGCCATCCAGTACCGACACCGCGTCATGGCCCAGCATCTTGAAGGTCCAATAAACGCGGGTGGCGTTGCCCATGTCGGACGCATTGGCGCCGGCAGCCACCAGAACGACATGGTCGCCGTTGCCGATCCCCAGACCGCCGATCAGTCCCGCCAGCACATCCGGTTCCGGCAGCATCCCGGCCCCGCCGCCGACCACAGTCCGCCAGCCGGCCGTTGCGTAGTCGGAATGAACCGATCCCGAAACGAAGCCGCCGGCGGGCGGGGTCCGCATGTCGAGGACGACGATGCCGGGGCTGTCGAGCCGGCTTTTCAGCCAGGAAGCGTCCACAAGCGGGGAAATGCTGCTGTCGGTCATCAGGATAAACCCGGTTCCGGTTGGTCGATGCCCTGCCCTGCCTGGATTGTTGCGCATCGGCAATGAAAAGGCCGGCAGGTGGGCGGGCCGACAGTGTGGGCGAAGCGCCGCTATGGGAAAAGCCCAATCTTGTCGCAATCCCCATCGGTCGGTGGCGTTGCCGGCTAACCCGTCCGGGGTGTAGGATGTCCCGTTCGTGTAAGAAGGCGCCCATTCCGGCGCGGGAGCTTGGACAGACATGGCCAACATCGACGACCTGCTCGGCGCGGCCGATCCCAACGACGGCGACGCCTCGTCCTTCGCCATCGGCGATGCGCCGGTGGAGATCAAGGTCGTCATCGGCACCGCCATGCTCCGCGTCCGCGACCTGCTGAAGCTGGGCCGCGGTGCCGTCGTGGAACTTGACCGCCATCTGAAGGACCCGACCGACGTCTATGTCGAAGGCGTGCTGGTCGCCCGCGGCGAGGTGGCGATCATCGACGACAAGATCGGCGTCACCCTGACCGACTTCATCAAGTCCAGCCGCGAATGGAAGCGCTGAGCGCGTCGTCCCATCTTTGGGCCCGCCTTCCGGAATGCATCATTCGGTAGCAGCCGCGCTCCCGCTGCCGTCTTGACGGCGGGCGATGGCTTTTGGTCTCGTTGTGCGTGGTCGTGGGATGGGCCGTCGCCGACGGCACCGCTCACCGGCCGGCCCGGAGAGCGAAGCCATGCCCCAACACGCGGTCTCCCCATCCTCCTGCCTGCCGCGCCATTTCTCCAATCCGCATGCCGACCATGACCGGGTCTATGGCCCGTCGGAACGCGCGATCCTCAGCCGGGCCGCTTTCGAGGAGGCGATGGCGGAGATCGGCGCCTGGCCCGGCTATGCGCCCACGCCGCTGCGCTCCCTGCCGGGTCTGGCGCGGGAGGCCGGGATCGACCGTCTCTGGTACAAGGACGAAAGCGCACGCTTCGCGCTCGGCAGCTTCAAGGCGCTGGGCGGGGCGTACGCCGTGCTGCGGCTGCTGGCGCGGGAGGTGACGGCGCGGGTGCCCGGCGTGCCGGTGACGGCGCTGGACCTCGTGGTCGGCCGCTATGCCAAGGTGACGCGGACGCTGACGGTCACCACCGCCACCGACGGCAACCATGGAAGGTCGGTCGCCTGGGGCGCGCAGGTGTTCGGCTGCAGTTGCGTGGTGTACGTGCCCGCCGCCTGTACGCCCGGCCGCCGCGACGCCATCGAGGCGTACGGGGCGCGGGTGGTGGTGGTCGACGGACCATATGACGATGCGGTACGCCGGGCCGCCGCCGATGCGGCGGAGCAGGGCTGGTTCGTCGTCTCCGACACCTCCTACACCGGCTATATGGATGTGCCGCGCGACGTGATGCAGGGCTACACCATGATGGTGGAGGAGGCGATCTCCCAGCTTCCCGCCAGCGAGCGCCCGACCCATGTCTTCGTACAGGGCGGCGTCGGCGGGCTGCCCGCCGCGGTCTGCGGCCATCTGTGGGAAAGCTGGGGCCGCCAGCGCCCGCGCTTCGTGGTGGTAGAGCCGCACAGCGCCGACTGCCTGTACCAGAGCGCAGTGGCCGGTCGTCCGGTCCGGTCGGAGGGCGATCTGGACACGGTGATGGCCGGGCTTGCCTGCGGCGAGGTCTCGCTGCTGGCCTGGGCGATCCTGGAACGCGGCGCCGACGATTTCCTGACCATTCCCGACGAAGGGGCGATTGCCGCCATGCGCAAGCTGGCGGAAGGCAAGCATGGCGGCCGTCCGGTGGTGGCCGGCGAATCCGGGGTTGCCGGGCTGGCCGGGCTGCTTTGTGCCGCGGCCCATGAGGAGACCCGGCTGGCGCTGGGCCTCGTTCCCGATGCCCGCGTGTTGGTGTTCGGGACCGAAGGGGCGACCGACCCGGAGGTTTACGAGCGGATCGTCGGCCGCACGCCGGAGGCGGTCGCCGAGGGGCTGGTCAGCGCAGCAGGTCGGTGACGATGTTGGCGCCGTCGGCGCTCAGCCGGTCGGCGGTCTCGCGGTAATCGCGGGCGCCGGAAAAGCCGCCCTCCGCCGTCACCCGCTGGATCCAGGCCGGCGAGGCACCGAGCGACACCAGACGGTCCACCATCATCTGGATGGAGCGGATCGTCATCCGGCCATTCTCCGCCATGCGCGGCGCATGCACCATGAACTCGGCCCGCGGGGCGGCATAGCGCGGATATCCGGCCAGATAGAGGCCGACGCACATGCTTTCGCAGGAATCGCCGTCACGCACCCGCGTGGCGACCGGCCGTCCGTCCTGACGCTCGGCCAGCACGGCGTCGATCATCCGGTAGCCGGCGGCGGTGAAGCCGCCCGGGCTCGACAGTTCGATCACCAGCGGACGGCGGGCGGGCAGGGCGCGCAGGGCATCGACGAAGCTGCGCTCCGCCCCCGGGGTGATGATGCCGTCCAGCCGCAGGATGGTGATGTCGCCCTGGTCGTCGCGGGACATGGCGGCGTCGGGATAGTCGGACGAGGAGGGCGCGGCAGGTGCCGGGTTGACGGTGATCGGGCCGGCCGGGCTGCCGACGGGGCTGAGCGACAGGCCGTCCGGCTGGGTGGCGGCATGGCCGAGGGCGGCGCCCGCCATCAGCAGGGCGCCCAGACCGACACCGAACCCGACCTTCCGCACCAGCTTTCGCACCGACATCAGACTCTCCTGCGCTCGTCCGGTTCAGCGTGGCGGGCAAAGCTTGCCTGAGGGTTAACGGCGCGTCTGTGGCCGGCCGCACAATGGAGGTAGGGCGGTGGTAAGGCGGGGGCAGGAAAGCGGCGGCGCGATAAAGCGTGCGCGCGGGCGCAAAGGGCGTTAGAAGAAACAGGATTCCAAGGGTATGGCCGGGGCGCCCTTTTCCAGGGCGGCGCCCGTCCGGTCCCGTGCCGTGAACGTCGAAGAGCGGAACGATGTCGTACATCCAGGGTGAAACGGGCGATTGGGAAGTGGTGATCGGGCTTGAGGTCCATGCCCAGGTGATTTCGAACGCGAAGCTGTTTTCCGGCTCCGCCACCGAATTCGGGGCCGCGCCGAACAGCCAGGTCAGCTTCGTCGACGCCGCGTTCCCCGGCATGCTGCCCGTCATCAACGAATATTGCGTCGAGCAGGCGGTGCGCACCGGTCTGGGCCTGAAGGCGCAGATCAACTTGAACTCGGTCTTCGACCGCAAGAACTACTTCTACGCCGATCTGCCGCAGGGCTATCAGATCAGCCAGTTCCTGCAGCCGATCGTCGGCAAGGGCGAGATCGTGCTGGACCTGCCGGACGGCACCAGCCGCACCGTCGGCGTCACCCGCCTGCACCTGGAGCAGGACGCCGGCAAGTCGCTGCACGACCAACACCCGTCCAAGACCTACATCGACCTGAACCGGTCGGGCGTGGCGTTGATGGAGATCGTGTCGGAACCCGACATGCGGTCCTCGGAGGAGGCGGGCGCCTACGTGCGCAAGCTGCGCTCGATCCTGCGCTATCTCGGCACCTGCGACGGCAACATGGAGGAAGGCTCCATGCGCTGCGACGTCAACGTGTCGGTGCGCAAGCCGGGCGACCCCTTCGGCACCCGCTGCGAGATCAAGAACGTCAACTCGATCCGCTTCGTCATGCAGGCGATCGAGTATGAGGCCCGTCGCCAGATCGAGATCATCGAGGAAGGCGGCAAGATCGACCAGGAGACCCGGCTGTGGGACACGACCAAGTTCGTGACCCGCTCCATGCGGTCGAAGGAAGAGGCGCACGACTACCGCTATTTCCCCGACCCCGACCTGCTGCCGCTGGAACTCGACGCGGCGTGGGTGGAGGACATCAAGAAGACGCTGCCCGAACTGCCGGACGACAAGAAGGCCCGCTTCATCGAAGACTACAAGCTGTCGGTCTATGACGCCGGTGTGCTGGTTTCGGAGAAGTCGAAGGCCGACTATTTCGAGGCGGTGGCCAAGGGCCGCGATCCGAAGCTGGCCTCCAACTGGGTTACCGGCGAGCTGTTCGGCTATCTGAACAAGGCCGGCAAGGAGATCGAGGAAAGCCCGGTGTCGGCCGAGAATCTCGGCGGCCTGATCGACCTGATCGCCGACAACACCATTTCCGGCCGCATCGCCAAGGAAGTGTTCGAGACGATGTTCGAGACCGGCGAGAAGGCCGCCGACATCGTTGAGAAGAAGGGTCTGCGCCAGGTCACCGACACCAGCGCCATCGAAGGCTCGATCGACGCCGTGCTGGCCGCCAACCCCGACAAGGTTGCGGAGTTCCGCAGCGGCAAGGACAAGCTGTTTGGATTCTTCGTCGGTCAGGTGATGAAGGCGACCCAGGGCAAGGCCAACCCGGCCATGGTCAACGAAATCCTGACCAAGAAGCTGAAAGGCTAAGCGGCCACAGCCTGTTGGCGGGGCGAAATCCCCGCCCTGTCCGAAAGAAAGCCTCTCCGCCCGGCGGAGGGGCTTTTTTCTTGGGTACTGTCCGTCTGTACGGCAAAGCCGCAGTTGAATTTTCCCGGTTTCCATCGTCACAGTGCTGGAAACGGTGGAGGAACCATGGCGGCGGAGCCGGTGATGGTGGCGCTGGCGGCTGGTGCGGTCGGCGGTCTGCTCGGGGTGCTGCTGGGCCGGTATGCCGGGCGCCGGGCGGACGGCCGTTCGCCGGTCATGTCGGGACCCGGTACCGGGCCCGGCAGGGTCGCGGCGGCGCCCCTCCACGAACCGGAGATCGGCGAGCGGCTGGAAATGGCGCTGGAGGCGACCGGGGCCGCGGTGTGGGACGCCGATCTGGTGGCCGGCACCTGCTGGTGGTCGGACACCTTTCCGCGGATACTGGGCTATCGCAGCAGACCGGCCATGCCGCCCGATTTCTGGGAACGGCGGCTGCATGCGGAAGACCGCGACCGGGTGCTGGCCCACATCGCCTCGCATCTGGCGGGGGAGACCTCGGCCTATGCCTATTCCTACCGCCTGCGCCACGAGGCTGGCGGCTGGGTGTGGATCGCCGCCAAGGGCCGCGCCTTTCGCGACAAGACCGGCCGGGCGGTGCGCTATGCCGGCATCATGACCGACATCACCGAGGCCCGCCGGCAGGAAGAGCGGCTGCGCGCCAGCGAGGAGCGGCTGCTGAAGATCATGGAGGCGGCACCGATCGCGGTGAACGTCACCACCCGCGACGGCCGCTGGCTGTTCTGCAACGCCCAGTCGGTGCGGCTGATGGGGCGCGACCGGGCGGAGCTGATGCGCTCGCCGGTGGCGGACCTCTATGCCGACCCTGCCGACCGGGAGGCGCTGATCGCCCGATTCGACCGCGAGGGCGCCTTTCGCAATGCCGAACTCCGCTTCCGCCGGCCGGATGGCAGCATCGTCTGGGTGTTGTCCTCGTGGAACAGCATCGAACTGGACGGCGAATCGGCGCTGCTGACCTGGCTCTACGACATCACCGACCGCAAGGCCGCCGAGTCGGCGATGATCCAGGCCAGGGAAGAGGCCGAACAGGCGCTGGCCGACCTGCGCGAGGCACAGGAAAGCCTGATCCAGGCGGAGACCATGGCGTCGTTGGGCCAGCTGGTGGCAGGGGTGGCGCACGAGATCAACACGCCGATCGGCATCGGCCTGACCGCGGCCAGCCACATCGGCGAACAGGCGCAGGCCCTGCGCGACCGCTTCGCCGGCAACACGCTGCGGCGCTCGGATTTCCTGGAGTTCCTGGATGGCTTGAGCGAGAGCAGCCGTCTGCTGATGGCCAACATGGACCGCGCGGCGTCGCTGGTGCAGAGCTTCAAGCAGGTGGCGGTCGACCAATCCTCCGGCGACCGGCGGGTGTTCGAGCTGGGCAGCTATATCCGCGAACTGCTGTTCTCGCTTCGGCCCCGCCTGAAGCGCACCAACCTGAAGGTGGCGGTGGAGTGCGACGACGAGCTGACGATGGACAGCTTTCCCGGCGCGCTGGGGCAGGTGCTGACCAATCTGGTCATCAACGCCGTCGTCCACGCCTATGGCGACGGCGAGCGCCTGTCGGAGACGCCGTCCGGCACGATCAGGATCACCGCCCAGCCGGACGGGTCCGACAAGGTGCGGATCGACTTCATCGACGATGGCGTCGGCATCGCGCCGGAACATCTGTCGAAGGTCTTCGACCCCTTCTTCACCACCAAACGCGGGCAGGGCGGCTCCGGCCTCGGGCTGCACATCGTGTTCAACACCGTCACCGGCCCGCTGGGCGGCACCGTGTCGGTGCAGTCCTGGCCGGGGCAGGGCACCCGCTTCACCATCCTGCTGCCGCGCGAGGCGCCGGCCATGCAGCCGGCCCTGGCGGAGGAGCCGGCATTGGGCTGATGCGGTGGCGCGCCCGGTCAGTCGGTGGTCGGCAATTCAGGCGACGTGCAGTTCGTGGAGCTGCAGATGCTTGGGCCGCCGGCCGCGGCGCTTGGGAGCCGCGAAATTGGCGAGAGCACCATTTTCTCCGCGCAGTTCGGCGTTCAGTTCCTGCACGCAGCGCTGCAGCAGTTCCTTTTCGCGCTGGTCCTCGCGGTCGGTGATCTCCAGGCAGCTCAGCTTGATCTCGACAAGGTCGATCAGCGTTTCGGCGCAACGGCGTGACAGGGTCATGGCATCCTCCACGGCGACGGGGTGCGGCGTCACTGTCCGGCGGGGCGAGCCTTCGCGAAACCCCCGCGCGACCGAGTTGTGCGTCACCCAGGCTTTTTATTGCTCATGGTGGCATCATATCCTCCTTCCGTTAAAAAGTACCTAAAATTTTATACAGATTTGTCCTTCTCTGTCGATTTTCGGGAAAAGCGGATTTGTGCTTCCGTAAGCGTTGACAAGGCTACGGCCGGCCGCTAGAACCCTCCCCACGCCAGCGATGCCCCACGGGCACCGCACTGGCTGGAGGGGTGGCCGAGTGGCTGAAGGCAACGGTTTGCTAAACCGTCATAGGGTTTAAAGCCCTATCGTGGGTTCGAATCCCATCCCCTCCGCCATCTTGCTTGGCAGGCGCCAAGCCGTTGAATTTCCCAAATAGTTGAAGCGTTTAAAATTCCCGGTCGGGCACGGTCCATTGGTGCGCCGATGGAGATTTGTTGTTTGGCGCTCCGGTCAAGCCAGCGCGTAACTCTCCCCACATTTTGAGACCCGTATACAGTTCCGGCTGAAGATCCACGCCGCCGCTCGCTGGCTGCTGTGCCGGACGCCGGGAACAGGTGCTTCGTCAGGAGTGTCGGCAATCGCCGGCTGTCGTCGGCCCTGGGTTGTCCCCATGCGGGTGGTTGGCTGCCGCCGGACCGTGGTATCGACGGGGCATCGTCAAACCGATGGCTGATCGCGGGGCTTTCCATGCCGTTTCCTTTCCAGGCGCTCGTCTTCGATCTCGACGGAACGCTGATCGACAGCGCGCCCGACATGACGCGCGTGCTGAACCGCACCCTGGCCGAGTTCGGCCGCCCGGCCCTGACCGAGGTGCAGGTGCGGACGATGGTCGGCGACGGGTCGGCGATGCTGGTGCGCCAGGCTTTCGCCGCGACGGGCGCGCCGCTGGAGGACGAGGCGGTGCAGCCGGTGCTTCGCCATTATCTCGACACCTATTACGACGACGCGGAGCCGCCGGTGCTCTATGCCGGCGTGGCTGAAACGCTGGAGGCACTGGCCGGACGGGGTGTGCGGCTGGGGCTGTGCACCAACAAGCCGGAGCGGATCACCCGGAAACTGCTGGGTGTGCTGGGGATGGAGGGGCTGTTCGGCGCCGTGGCCGGCGGGGACACGCTGGCGGTGAAGAAGCCGGACGGGCGCCATCTGACCTGGGTGCTGGAGCGGCTGGATGTGTTGATGCCTGCGCGGGCGGCGATGGTCGGCGACAACGCCAACGACGTGAAGGCGGCGCGGTCGGCCGGCGTGCCGGTGGTCGCTATGAGCTACGGCTATCCCCGCATGCCGGTGGAGGAATTGGGCGCCGACCTGATCCTGGACCGCTTCGCCGATCTGCCGGATGGGCTGCTCCAGCTGGCCACCGCCGATTGAAAGGCGCCGATTGAACGCCACCGATTGAACGCCACCGATTGAACGCCACCGATTGAGCAGGGGCCGGTACCGGACGCGGTACGGACGGTCGCATACACTGATACTATCCTTTTGGACAGCAGCGGTATCCCTCAGGACCCGCGTGCCGGCTCGGTAAAGCCCCTAAGCTGTTAGGGTCGATCCGGCATCGCCGGGCGACAGGACGTCGATCCGGGGGAGGACGCGCCATGATGCAGGATGATGCCCTGATGGTCGGTCCGCTGACCTTCATCGCCACCATCCTGCTGCTGACGCTGGCCACAACCGGCAGGCACAACAAGCAATCAAGAACCTGCCGGTTGCGGGCCGGGCGGCGGCGCGACATGCCGCCGCCCGGCCAGCGTCACGGCGGTGGCCGATGGGAAGGAACTCCACCATGGTTTCTCGCATGGCTCGGATCGTTCATATGGGCAAACTGGGCGGCTATGCGGCGCTGCTGGACGGCACGCTGCTGGAACTCGACAGCCGCTTCCTCTGGCCGTCGGCCTCGGCGCTGACGGAGGCTCTGCGGCGGGCCGGAGTGACGCCGTCCGACATGATCCTGGACACCCGGTCGCCCGCCGGCGTCCGGCCGGCCGCTGCGGTCAGCGCGCCGGCTGCGGCATCGCACCGGCCCGGCGGTCTGCCGCTGGCGGCGTGACGCCGGTCAGGTGGACCACCACGCTGCCGAAATCACTGTCCGTCTCCAGCCGCACCGGAAGGGGCGGATAGCCGGCGGCGACCGGGGCCAGCCACAGATCGACCGGGGGGCGGTCCGCCGGATCGCTGCGCTGCCAGAAACGGCCGGCCGGTGATGACCGGGCATAGCCGGCCACCGGCTTGTAGGTTACCCGGCATTGCTGGGCCACGCCGGCGAAGACCGAGTAGCGCGACGGGTCGACGATGCGCCGACCCACCTCGCTGAACAGCATGTCATAGCGGCGGCGGCCGTCGAACACCGGCAGCGACCGGTCGCAGCCTTCGCGCGCCCCCACCGCGAACAGCAGGTCCAGCACGGCGCTCAGCGGGTCCAGAGTGCCGCGCTGCAGCGCCGGCGGCACCGGTTCGCGATCGTCCTTCTCCGGCGGCGGCGAGACGCTGACGGCGACATCGCCCTGGGGCCCGTAGGTCAGGGTGACGTTGCGCGGTTCGCCGCGAAGCTGGCTGGTCTGGCGGTGGCTGGCCGGCCGTAGGTCGTCGCCGCGGACATAGCCGTCGGTCAGCGAATCCGTGCGCCAGCTGAACAGGCGGCCGATGGTTCCGCCGGTCACCGCCGACACCTCGACCCGGTAGCGGTCGCCGGTCACGTCCAGCATCGCTTCGACGTCCAGCGCGGTGATGCCGCCGACGAAGACACGGTAGGTCGCCTTAACCGGCTGCGCCGACGCCATGGCGGTGGCGAGGGGAAGCAGAGGAAGGGACAGGCCGGCCGCCATCAGGGCTGCCCGGACAGGATTGGGAAGGCGGCGGGGGCTGGGCTGGGGCACGGTCCGGGGCTCCTGCGGTCGGCTGATCTTTTTTAAGATGGGGATGAATCTGGTGCTTGACACCCGGTGGGGAAGGCCGTAGAAACCCGCCCACCGCAGCGGCGGGGCCGACGAAAAACGGCCGCGACGCAAAAGAGTTTCAAGGTTCGGGCGCGTAGCTCAGCGGGAGAGCATTCGCTTCACACGCGAAGGGTCACAGGTTCAATCCCTGTCGCGCCCACCATCTCGAAAAGGCTTCGGACGACAGTCCGGAGCCTTTTTGCTTTCCGGCACCGGCAATCGTGGGCCGCGCGAAACATGCATTATGCATTGCTTATATGATTGACGAATCCGCGGTCGATTGACGCAGATCAGCCCTCTGCGCGCTGCAATGCGGTATTAGGGGGCCATCCCTGTCACCCGTTTCGGAAAGCCAATCAGATGGACGACACCCGTATCGCTTTGCTCTCCCTCGGCCTGCTGGTCGCTGTGCTCGCCGTCATCATCGGTTCGGTTGTCTTCGTCCCGTCCTTCACCGCCCTGCTGGCCACGCTGCTGGCCTGGGCGAACCTGGCCTATCTGGTCGGCATCACGATTAAGCGCTGATGGCCAAGCGCTGATCCAATTCCGCGGCGGGGCGCAGCCTTCCCCGCCGCGGATGCCGAACCTTCAGGGTCCGGCAACAGTCTGTCCTGCGGAAAGCTTTTCTGGACAGGAACGGTCCATCGGGTTATCCAGCGCGCGGTTTCGCTGCGCCCCCGATTTCGCTGTGCCAAGGACCGACGCCATGACGCCGACCACTGCCCAGACCTCCAGTCCGTTGCCGATCCTGAGGACGGTGGAGGACCTGAGAGCCCAGGTCGCGGCCTGGCGGCGGGAAGGGCTGACCGTCGCGCTGGTGCCGACCATGGGGGCGCTGCATGACGGGCATCTGGGCCTGGTGCGGCGCGGTCGCGAACTGGCCGATCGGGTGATCGCCAGCGTCTTCGTCAACCCGACCCAGTTCGCCCCGCACGAGGATTTCGACCGCTACCCGCGCGACGAGAGCGGCGACTCCGCAAAACTGGCCTCGGCCGGCTGCCATGCGCTCTATGCGCCGACCGTGCGCGCCATGTATCCGGAGGGCTTCGCCACCGCCATTTCGGTCGGCGGCCCGGCGGAGGGGCTGTGCGGCGCCTTCCGGCCGCAGATGTTCGGCGGTGTCGCGCTGGTGGTGACCAAGCTGTTCCTGCAGGCGCTGCCCGACGTCGCGGTGTTCGGCGAGAAGGATTACCAGCAGCTGATGGTGATCCGCCGCTTTACCCGTGACCTCGACATTCCCGTGCGGGTCGAAGGGCTGCCGACGGTGCGAGAGGCCGATGGGCTCGCCATGTCGTCGCGCAACGCCTATCTCAGCGCCGACGAGCGCGCCCGCGCGCCGGAGCTGTACCGGGCGCTGACCGCGGCGGCCGAGGCGCTGGCGCGGGGGGCGGAGCCCGACGGCGCCCTGACCGGCATCCGCGGCCGCATCGCCGAGGCGGGGTTCGGTGCCATCGACTATGTCGAACTGCGCGACGCCGAAACGCTGGAGCCGGTGACCGCCGTCACCCGTCCCGCCCGCCTGCTGGCCGCCGCCTGGATGGGCAAGGCCCGGCTGATCGACAATGTGCCGGTGATTCCTGCCGGTTGACATACCGGGGAATGAGGACGGCCGGCCCACTGACATCCAATGGGGCATCCAACAGGGCATCCAATGGCATTTGACCGGAATTTGTTGCGCGCCTAACATGATTTTCCTCGGGCATGGTCCCGATGGGAATCAGACCCCCGCAATTGGGGGCGGAAAGGCGATCTTGCGGCTCGTTCGTCGCAACCGGCAGGGGGAAACGGTTTCCCTGATGCCGCTCGTTCTGACCGGCCTCCTGCTGACGCTGGCGGCGCTTGGCGCTGGCGGCGCCATGATCGCCGGCCGCAACCGGGCTCCGGCCCCGCAGGCGCAGACGGGTCCCGACAAGAAATACGCCTCCCTGCCGATGATGACCTTCAGCCTCGGCGGCGGCGATGCCCGGATGGTGGACGTGAAGGTCCTGCTGGAGATCGATCCGTCGGTGGACGGCAAGGTCGCCGACCCCTATGTCCCCCGCATCACCGACCGCCTGTCCGACCGTATGCGCCAGATCGATCCCCAGCAGCTGACCGGCGCCGACGGGGCGAAGCTGATGAAGAGCACGATCGCCGGCGTGCTCGACCGCGAACTGCGCGGCGTGCGGGTGAAGGAAATCCTGCTGGACCGCATGGTGGTCCGGTAGGGCCGGAAAGGCCGCCGGCCCCGACGGACGGCATCCGGGGGCCGGCATTGCTGCGAGTGGTGGAACGAGGTCAGTCGGCCAGCCGGGTGGTCAGTCGCGGGGCGGCGCTGCTGGCCGCGGCGACATAGCGGGCGCGCAGCGGCTTCAGGACGAACAGGGCGAGGAAGGCGGCCAGCGCGTTGACGATGGCGACGCTGTAGAAGACGGTCTGCCAGCTGCCGGTCGCCTCCACCATCAGGTTGCCGACGGGGACCATCAGGGCGGCCACGCCCTTGGCGGTGTAGAGCATGCCGGCGTTGGTCGCGGCGAAACGCGAGCCGAAGGTGTCGGCGCAACAGGCCGGGAACAGGCTGAAGATCTCGCCCCAGGCGAAGAACACCAGACCGGTCAGGATGACGAAGGCCACCGGGTCGGCACCGTAGGCGCTGAGCGCCATCACCCCGACCGCTTCGATGGTGAAGGCGATGAACATGGTGTTCTCGCGGCCGATATGGTCGGAAACCCAGCCGAAGAAGGGCCGCGTGATGCCGTTCATCACCCGGTCGATCGACAGGGCGAAGGTCAGCGCCGGCAGGGTCAGGCCCAGGATGCTGACCGGCGCGTCGATCAGGCCCATGTCGGCGGCGATCGGGCCGAGCTGGGCCGTCACCATCAGACCGCCGGCGGCGACCATGGTGAACATGCCGTACATGATCCAGAAGACGGGGGTGCGCAGCATCTCCTGCGGGGCATAGTGGCGGCGCTGCGGGGCGGCCGTACCGCGGCTCTGGCCATATCCCATCTTCGGCGGATCGGTCATGAAGCAGGCCAGCACCAGGATCACCAGCCCCTGGCCCAGCCCGAAGGTCATGAAGGTGGTCTCGAAGCCGGAGGACTCGATCATGGTGGCGATCGGCACGACCGTCAGGGCGGAGCCGGCGCCGAATCCGGCGGCGGTCAGGCCGGCCGCCAGCCCACGGCGGTCGGGAAACCATTTCAGCGCGTTGCCGACGCAGGTGCCATAGACGCCGCCGGCGCCGATGCCGCCAATCACCGCGGCCAGATAGAGAAGCGCCAGCGAATCCGCCACCGCGTTCAGCGCCCAGGACAGGGCGCACAGCGCGCCGCCCACCAGCACGACGATGCGCGGACCGAATTTGTCGACGAACCAGCCCTCCACCGGCACCAGCCAGGTTTCGGTGACGATGAAGATGGTGAAGGCCACCTGGATCGCGGTGCGGCCCCAGCCATGCTTGTCGTCGATCGGCTCGACGAACAGTGTCCAGCCATATTGCAGATTGGCGATCATCGACATGCAGACGATGCCGATGGCAAGCTGCATCCAGCGCCCGCCCCAGGGTGCGACCTGGGCCGTTTTGCCGTGCGTCTCACGCACCATGTCCTTCCTCCCCAATGCACCCGACATGTTCTGTTCGGAGTCTCTTGTTCGGCATCTTTTGTTCGGATGTCCGGACCTGTATTTTCGACCCTGTTTTTGGTTTCTGGTGTCCGGTCCGGGAAAACGGCTGTGGGATGGGAGTCTTCCACCACCAACTTGCGGTTGCTGGCATGCCAAATGCCCCATGCCCGCCTTCACGATCATCAGTTTGACTGACTATGTCAATACGAACCATTTGCCGATGCAGAGACATGCATGCGAATTGTCCATGTGAATCCGTTGGAATTCCATGATCCGGAAAAAGCGGGGTGTCGTGGCTGGTCGAAAGCGCTACGCCGTTGCGGTAATGCTCGGCTGAACAGGAGGAATCCGTCCTATGCCGTTGCCTGATCCACCGCTGCTGGTCGTCACCGACCGCCGCCTCGCCGAGCAGCCGTTGCCGCAGGTGGCGGAGCGCCTGTTCGCGTGTGGCGTGCGCTGGCTGTCGTTGCGCGACAAGGACCTGCCCGATGCCGAACGTGTGGAGCTGGCTCGCGCGCTGATAGTACGCGCCCGTCGGTGGGGGGCCTGCGTCACCCTGCATGGCGACCCGGCGCTGGCGGCGGCGGCCGGGGCGGCTGGGGTGCATCTGCCGTCCGGCGGCGATCCGGCGTCGGCGCGTGCGTTGCTGGGGTCGGGGGCGCTGATCGGGCTGTCGTGCCACGACTCGGACGGCGCCGGGGCGATGGAGCAGGGCAGGGGGCAGGTCGATTACGTGACCCTGTCGCCGATCCTCCCGTCCGCCAGCAAGCCGGGCTACGGCCCCTGCCTGGGTGCGGCGGGGCTGCGGAGGTGGGTAGGGCGATGGGCGAATATGGGCGTGCCGGTGATCGGGCTGGGCGGCATCGACCACACCGGCGCGGTGGCCGAATGCCGGGCGGCCGGGGCGGCGGGCGTGGCGGTGATGGGGCTGGCGATGCGCGGCGACCCGCAAGCGCTGGCGCCGCTGCTGGCCGCGCTGGCGCCGGCCAAAACAGCCGGGTTGTCCTCCGGTTAAGCTCAGGCGCGTTTCACGCCGGTCCCCCTGGACATTTCAACGGCTTGCATGCATCTGGTATGTAGGATACGAAAAAAGGCCGGTGGCTCCGTGCAAGGGGCCGACCGGGTGCGCCGCGACCGCCGGCGAGACATGAGGACATCCACTCCATGACCTTTCCCGCTCTCAACGTCCAGCCCCTCGACACCGGAACCACCTTCCGCAGTCAGGTCTACCACGCGCTGAAGCAGGCGATCACGGAGATGGACATCTACGACCATGACCGTGAAATCCGGCTGGACGAACGGCAGCTCAGCGACAAGCTCGGCGTCAGCCGCACTCCGATCCGCGAGGCGCTGACCCTGCTGGAGCAGGAGGGCTTCATCCGTCTGCAGCCGCGCCGCGGCATCTTCGTCGTCCGCAAGACCAAGACCGAGATCGTCGAGATGATCCAGGTCTGGGCGGCGCTGGAAAGCATGGCTGCCCGCATGGCCGCCGAACATGCCCCGGCGGCGGAGATCCACAAGCTGTGGGACCTGTTCGGCAGCTTCGAACAGCGCAGCCCGAAGGACCATGTCAGCGAATATTCCGACGCCAACATCGCCTTCCACAAGAGCATCATCCAGTTGAGCGGGTCGAAGCTGATCCAGGACGTCACCGACAACCTGTTCATCCACATGCGGGCGATCCGCAAGCTGACCATCGGTCAGGAGGACCGGGCCGAACGCTCCATCCACGACCACCGCGCCATCATCAAGGCCCTGGAAGAGCGCAACGCCGACCTCGCCGAACGGCTGGTGCGCGAGCACACCATGGGTCTGGCCGCGCATGTGGAGAAGCATTGCGATTTCCTGGAGTGAGCGCCCGGTCAGGGGGGCGTTAGCCCCCCACCTCAAACCGTCACCGCCTCCTTCTGCGCCGTCTCCACCTTCGGCGCGTCATCGCCGTCGATGGTCACCACCCGCAGGGAATTCGTCTTGCCCGGCGTCCCGAACGGGACGCCCGCGGTGACCACCAGCGACTGGCCGGAACTGCCGATGCCGGTTTCCGCCGCCGCGGTCAGCGCACGCCCGACCATCTCCGAGAAATTCGCCACGTCGTCGGTCAGCACGGCATGGACACCCCAGGCCAGAGACAGCCGCCGTGCCGTCGCCTGGTTTGAACTGAGGCCGAGGATCGGCACGCCCGGCCGCTCGCGCGAGGCGCGCAGCGTGGTCGATCCGGTGGTGGTGTAGGTGACGATGGCGGCGGCGCTGATGGTTTCCGCCACCTGTCGCGCCGCGGCGGTCAGCGCGTCGGGGGCGGTCGCCTCCGGGCTGGGGTGGTCGGCGTCCATGATGCGGCGATAGAGCGGGTCGCCCTCCACCCGGCGGACGATACGCTCCATCATCGCCACCGCTTCGACCGGATAGCGGCCGGAGGCGGATTCGGCGCTCAGCATCACTGCGTCGGCCCCGTCATAGACGGCGTTGGCGACGTCGGAGGCTTCGGCGCGGGTCGGGGTCGGTTCCGACACCATGGATTCCAGCATCTGGGTGGCGACGATCACCGGCTTGCCCATGGCGCGGCTGAGCCGGATCATCTTCTTCTGCAGAGCCGGCACGTCTTCCGGGGGCAGTTCCACGCCCAGGTCGCCGCGCGCCACCATCACCGCGTCGGACAGCTCGATGATCCGGTCCAGCGTCGGCAGGGCGGCCGGCTTCTCGATCTTGGTCATCACATGGGCGCGGTTGCCGATCAGCTCGCGCGCCTCCAGAATGTCCTCCGGCCGCTGGACGAAGCTGAGCCCGATCCAGTCGACGCCGAGTTCGAGCCCGAAGGCGAGATCGCTGCGGTCCTTATCCGACAAAGCGCTCAGCGCCAGCGCCGCGCCCGGCACATTGACGCCCTTGCGGTCGGACAGGGTGCCGCCGGCGACCACCTCCGTCTCGGCGAAGTCGGGGCCGCAGTCCAGCACGCGCAGCCGGATGCGACCGTCGTTCAGCAGCAGGTCCAGGCCGGGTTCCAGGCTGGCGAAAACTTCCCCATGGGGCAGGCAGACGCGGCGGCTGTCGCCCGCCCTGCGGTCGAGGTCCAGGCGGAAGCGGTCGCCGATGGCGAGGTCCACCGGCCCGGACCCGAAGGTCCCGACCCGCAGCTTCGGCCCCTGGAGGTCGAGCAGGATGCCGATCGGCCGGCCCAGCGTCTTTTCGGTGGCGCGGATGCGGGCGTAACGCTCCGCATGTTCGGCCTGGGTGCCGTGGCTGGCGTTCAGGCGGAAGACATTCACGCCCGCCCGGGCCAGGGCCGTGATCTGGCTTTCCGAAGAACTGGCGGGGCCCAGCGTGGCGACGATCTTTGTGCTGCGGTGAAACGGCATGACGACAGCCTTCCTCCGCCCGGCCCTTTGCAAAAGGGGCGGGACTGGCGAATGATGATGAGCGAGGTTCGGTGTTGCCCGGATGCTGGAAGTCCTAGGCCGGACGGTCAAACGGCACCCGCCCCTTATTCCGCATCGTGAGAGTGGTTCTTCCCGCCGCACATGGACAGCCGGACCGCCCGTCGGCGACACTTGGGCATGTCCGAGACCACCCCTCAAAGCCCTGTTACTCCCCATCCGGCCGCCACGCTGATCCTGCTGCGCGACAGCCCGGACGGGTTGGAATTGCTGGTGATGGAGCGCCATGCCGGCCTGCGCTTCGCCCCCGGCGCCACCGTCTTTCCCGGCGGCCGGCTGGAGGCGGCGGACCATCACCCGCTGTGGCGCGCCCGCTGGCCGGAGGGGGAACCGCCCGCCGACCTCGCGCACCGGGTCGCGGCCTTGCGGGAATGCGTGGAGGAGTGCGGCATGCTGCCGACCCGCGATCCGCTTTCCTCCTCGGCGCTGGCGGATCTGCGCCGCGGGGTGGCGGCGGGGGAGGGCTTCGCCGCGGCGCTGGCGCGGGTCGGAGTCGCCCCCGCGCTCGACCGCATGGCGGTGCTGGCCCGCTGGATGACGCCGGAGATGCTGCCGCGGCGGTTCGATACGCTGTTCTTTCTTGCCCCCGCACCGGACGGGCAGGAGCCGGTTTGTGACGGCGGGGAGGCGGTCGGCGTGCTGTGGGCCACCCCGCGCCGCCTGCTGGCGGAGGAGGAGGCGGGTCGGCGCCGGCTAGTCTTCGCCACGCGGATGACCCTGCTGCGGCTGGCGGTATGTGCCGACATGGCGGCGGCGATGACCTGTGCGGCGGTGCCCGGCCAGGGCTTGCCAACGCCGATCCTGCCGCGGCTGGTGGAAACGGCGGCCGGTCCGGTGTTCCGGATTCCTGCCGGCTGCGGCTTTTTGCCACTGGAGACCTCCGCCCAAACTGTTAGGCTTGGGTAAGATTAGGCAAGTTCAGCACGGTTTCCGCGATGTGAAAATTGCGCAGACGTGCTATTGTGCGATGCGACATGCGCAATCAATCTCCATGCTGACGCTCGGCGCCGAACGACGGCACTTCGGGCTGAGGCTGGAGGATCGCGGAATGAATGTCGGGTTCATCGGGGACGGGAAGATGGCCGAAGCGATCATGGACAGGCTGCGCGACGCCGGGCACCGGCTGCACCGCCACCCCCATGGCCGCGGCGACTTCCGCCGCCGGGCCGGCGCGTGCGACGTGGTGATGATGCTGTTGCCCGATGCGCCCGCGGTGGAGGCCGCCCTGTTCGCCGAGGACGGCTTTGCCGCCGCCCTGCCGCCGGGCGCGCTGGTGATCGACCTGTCGGACCTGCCGCCGGCCGAGGCTTCGGCCAACGCTGCGCGGCTCGCCGATCTGGGCGCCCTGCTGGCCGATGCGCCGGCCGGCACCGGTCCGGTCATCGATCCTGTCATCGACCTCGGCGGCAGCGACGCGGCCTGTGCGCGGGCCGAACCGCTGCTGCGGCTGTTTAGCGATGGCGTCGTCCGTGCCGGCGGCCCCGGTTCGGGGCAGCGGGCGCGTCTGGTCCGCATGTCGGACATGAGGATGGCGGACAGGAAAAGCGACGATCCGGATGGACTGCACCGGCTGCTGCGTCTGATGGCCTTCGACGGGCCGGCTGAATCCAGGTTGGGCACATCATGAACACCTCCACCGCTCCCGACATCGCCCCGATGCGCCGCCCGGCCTCCAGCCTCTTTGCGGCCGGACCGGACATGATCGTCCCCTTCGGCGCCGGGCTTGCCGCCGGTCTGGTCGCCGGGCGGGCCGATGTGGCGCGGTTGGGCAACAAGGGCGGGCGCCTGGTGGAGATGGCGGCGCTCGGCATTCCGGTGCCGCCGGGCTTCGTCATCGCTGCGGAGGCCGGGCGCGGGCTGGGCGCGGAGGATGCGCTGCCGGCGGAACTGCTGAAGCGGGTCGATGAGGCCGTCCTGGCGCTGGAGCGGCAGGCGGGCGGACGCTTCGGCGGCACCGGTGATGGCGGACCGCTTCTGCTGTCCGTCCGCTCGGGCGCGGCGGTGTCGATGCCCGGCATGATGGACAGCATCCTGAATCTCGGCCTCAACGACCGCGCCGTGCAGGGGCTGGCGGCGGCGTCGGGCGATGCGCGCTTCGCCTACGACTGCTATCGCCGGCTGGTCCAGGCCTTCGGCTGCGTGGTGATGGGCGTGCCTGGCCACCGGTTCGAGGCGCTGCTGGACGAATACAAGGAGGAGCGCGGGCTCCAACGCGACGGCGAGCTGACGGCGGAGGACTGGCGCAGCCTGATGCCGCGCTTCCTTCGGCTGGTGGAGACTCGCTGCGGCCGTCCCTTTCCGCAGGATCCGACGGAACAGTTGCGTCTGGCGGTGGCGGCGGTCTTCCGCTCCTGGATGAACCCGCGGGCGGTCGCCTTCCGTGCCCTGCACGATGTGTCGGAGGATTTGGGGACGGCGGTGACGGTGCAGGCGATGGTGTTCGGCAATCGCGGTCCGGAGTCCGGTACCGGCGTTCTGTTCACCCGCGATCCCTCCACCGGCGCGCCCGGCCTGTGCGGCGAGTTCCTGGCCGATGCCCAGGGCGAGGACGTCGTGTCCGGCACCTGCGATCCCGACCCGCTGAGCGCCAGCCAGCCCAACCCGGACCGCTCGATGGAGCGCCGCATGCCGGCGGTCCATGCCGAGCTTTGCCGGGTGGCCGAGCAGCTGGAGCAGGCCTTCGGCGACATGCAGGACATCGAGTTCACCGTGGACGGCGGGCGCCTGTTCATCCTGCAGTCGCGCAGCGGCAAGCGGTCTTCCGAAGCGGCCGTCCGCATCGCCGTCGACATGGCGGAGGAGGGGATCATCACCCGCGACGAGGCGGTGGGCCGCGTCGATCCGCAGGCGCTCGACGAGCTATTGCGCCCGACCCTGACGCCGGAGGCGCTGGCCGCCGCCATCGCGACCGGTCTTCCCGCCTCGCCCGGGGCGGCGACCGGCCGCGCCGCCTTCACCACCGACGACGCGCAGCGGCTGGCGCGCGGCGGTGCACCGGTGATCCTGTGCCGGCCGGAAACCTCGCCGGAGGACATCCACGGCATGCAGGCCGCCGTCGGCATCGTCACCGCCCGCGGCGGCTTCACCAGCCACGCCGCCACCGTCGCCCGCGGCATGGGTCGCCCTTGCGTCTGCGGCGCCCGCGGGCTGCGCATCGACCCGGAAGAAGGGGTGATGCGGGTTAACGAGGTGACGGTCCGCACCGGCGACCTGCTGACCATTGACGGCAGCAACGGCGCTGTGGTGCTGGGGACCGCCGCCCTGCAGCGGCCGGCGCCTGACGGTGCGACCGCCCGGCTGCTGGACTGGGCGCGGGAGTGCGGGGTGGGGCTGGCGGCGGATTGAGTGTTGAGGATTGTGGGGGGATCAGCCCCCCACGATACCCCACTCACCCTCGCATCAGCGCCTTCAGATGCGCCGCGCAGCCTTCCGCCAGCCCGGTCGCGTCATAGCCGCCTTCCAGCGCCGACACCACCCGGCCATCGCACACCCGGTCGGCAAGCTCGACCAGCTTGCGCGTCACCCACTCGAAATCCTCGGTAGTGAAGCCGAGTTGGGCCAGCGGGTCGCGCTTGTGGGCGTCGAAACCGGCGGAGATCAGCAGCAATTCCGGCTGGAACGCCTCCAGCGCCGGCAGGATGGCGCGCTCCACCGCCTGGCGGAACTCGACGGAGCCGCTGTAGGGCTCCAGCGGCAGGTTCAGGATGTTGCCGTCGACGCCGCGCTCCCACGAATTGCCGGTGCCGGGGTAGAGCGGCGACTGGTGGGTGGAGGCGAAGAACAGGTCGGGATCGTCGGCGAACATCGCCTGGGTGCCGTTGCCGTGATGCACGTCGAAATCGACCACGGCGACGCGGGTCAGGCCGTGCACCTTGCGGGCATGCTCGGCCCCGACGGCGATGTTGTTGAAGACGCAGAAGCCCATGGCGCGGGCCGGTTCGGCATGGTGGCCGCAGGGGCGCACCGCGCAGAAGGCGTTGGTCGCCTCGCCGGCCAGCACCGCGTCCACCGCGGCGCAGACCGATCCGGCGGCACGCAGGATGGCGCCGCGCGACCCCGGCGACAGCAGCGTGTCGCCGTCCAGCCGCTGATACCCGTCGGTCGGCACCGCGGCGAGCACGGCATCGACATAGCTGCGCTCATGGACGCGCGACAGCTGCTCGACATCGGCCTCGGGGGCGGAGCGGCGCTCCAGGTCACGGAACTCCGGCCGGTCCAGCACTTGCCACACCACGGCCAGCCGTTCCGGCGCCTCCGGATGGCCGGGGCCGGTGTCATGCGCGAAGCAGTCGTGATGGGTGAAGATGAGGGTGGTCACGGGCGGCCTCTCCCATAGGAAAGGCGCCGCCGGACAGGATGTGCCGGCGGCGCCATGGTCGGGGAATGGTTCAGTGGGCGTAGCTGGTGGTGGCCGGCGGCGGCTCCGCGACCGAGGCGACGGTGCCTTCAAGCTCCTGCAGATGCAGGCGGGTGAAGTCGCGCGCGCTGACGACGCCGACCAGATGGCCGTCCTCCAGCACCGGAAGATGGCGGATGTGGTGCTTGTCCATCAGTTGCAACGCCTGATGGACGCTGTCGGACGGGGTGCAGGTCACCGGCTGGCGCGTCATCAGCTGCGACACCGGCATGGACAGCAGCGAACCGCCGCGCTCCAGCAGGGCGTGGACGACGTCGCGTTCCGAAAGCACGCCGGCCAGCGTGTTGCCTTCGGTGCGGCAGACATCCTTGACGATCAGGGCGCTGATGTTCTCCGCCTTCATCAGCTTGACGGCCTCGGCGACCGTTGCGCTGGTCCGCACGGCGACGACGCGGGATTCCTTGGTGCGCAGGATATGTTCGACCTTCATGGCGTGACTCCTGATCGGCTGGCGGCTGGCAGGAAAACCGTCTGTCGGGCGGCTCCCTTCGGGGCGGCAAGGCGCCCGGCCGGGCGTCGTGCTATGAATATGGTATGCCAGATACAGTACGCCACGCAAACAATTTCGGCATCGGCCTATGCGATGGTGCAGCGCAATCGAAATCGCTCTGTTGGAGCCGTAATGCCAAAGCATAAGAGGCGAAATGTTCGACATGCGGTATGTTTGATATGCGTGCAAATTGATGGAGGTATGCGGCATGCGCATGCCCGGCATCGTGTACCTTGTATACCAAAAAACTTGAAGCAATTGCTGCGGCGCGTCATAACAGAATGGTCACGCCGAAGCCGACCAAACAAAAAAAGCACCCCACCGAGACACTGGAGCGATGAACATGTTGGAAATGCTGGTTCTGGCGCTTGTGCTGTCCGTCTTCGGCGGCACGGTCCACTATATTCTGTCGATGCAGATCACCAACGCGGGCAAGTCGCAGCGCGATTTCTCCTCCGCGCCGCTTCGCCTCGCCAACCCGACCGAAGCCGATCTCAAGGAACCGGAGGACGAACTGCCGCCGGGTCCGGCCTGGGCAAGCTTCCCCCGCGCCTTCTGAGCTGCGGTTCCCCACCTGACAGATCGTAAGAAAGACGGCCCTTCCAGGCCGTCTTTTTCGTTTCGACTCCAGTCCGGCATGCGGTCCGCTCAGGCGAGCGGCAGCACCAGCTGGAAGCTTTTGATGGTCATCCGCTTGCGGTGATAGAAGCGGTGGGCCTCGCCGCGCTGGATGCCGGAGATGATCTCCATCTGGGCGCAGCCGCGCTCCCGCGCCTCGCCCGCCAGCCAGTCGAACAGCTTGTCGCCCAGCCCGTAGGACCGCTTGGCGGAGCTGGTGACCAGATCCTCCACATACATGTAGCGACCGCGCGACAGCGTCTCGTGGACGCGGAAGCCGCCGCAGCCGGCGATCTCGCCGTCCAGCCGCAGAAGGGCGAGGTTGTAGCCGTCGTCCATCTGGCGGCGAATCTGCGCGCGGTAGGCCTCGGGGTCGGTCATGTGGGTCCGCAGCTCCTTCATGATCGGATAGCTGGCGGCGATATCGGCATCGTCACGCGCCACGACGATCTCGATGTTCTGCTGCTGGTCCATGGCGGTCGACTCCTTATCAATATGGGTTCTGCCGGGAAGGGCGTCAGCGCCGGCGGCGGAGACCATGCCGGCCGGCGGTTGCCGGGCCGAATTGTGCCGTCGGAGCTGGCATACCATATGCCAATAGATTGTCCGGCCAAAAGCTGTGCCGCCCCACTTTCCGCGTGCCGGAAAATCGAAACGCGACTCTCGCCCCCGGCGCTCGCGCGAATGCAGCCTGCGGAAACAGTTCGCCCAACCCACTAATCGCTTGTCAGGTGTCCGGCATCTGGTATACCATATTGATAATTCCAGATCGGATCAGGACTGCACCGGTCTGGCGGGAGGCGAAAACCCGTCACCCAAGCAGTGCAGCGCCCCGAGGCCGCATCCTCGCCGCGCTGCCAAGCAAAAGCGAACAACAGCGTCAAACCTCTTAAAGCATCTAAGAAGACGCCAAAAGTAAAAGCCTAAGCATCAAAACAGAAGCGACGCCCGAACCGGCAGAGAACCGCTTCCTAGGAGGAGATAGAAGATGCAGCATACGAATTCGGAGGCGCAGGGAGCACCGCTCGGCGGCCGCTGGATGCAGTTGGTCATCGGCGTGATCTGCATGTCGATGATCGCGAACCTGCAATATGGCTGGACGCTGTTCGTCAACCCCATCGATGAAAAGTACCATTGGGGCCGTGCCGCCATTCAGGTCGCCTTCACCATTTTCGTCGTGACCGAAACCTGGCTGGTGCCGATCGAAGGCTGGTTCGTCGACAAGTTCGGTCCCCGCATCGTCGTTGTGGTCGGCGGCGTGCTGTGCGCCCTGGCCTGGGTCATCAACTCGTTCGCCGACTCGCTGGCGCTGCTCTATATCGGCGCTGCCGTCGGCGGTGTCGGTGCCGGCGCCGTGTACGGCACCTGCGTCGGCAACGCGCTGAAGTGGTTCCCGGATCGCCGCGGTCTGGCCGCCGGCCTGACGGCTGCCGGTTTCGGTGCCGGTTCCGCCGTGACGGTCGTGCCGATCGCCAACATGATCCAGACCTCCGGCTTCCAGCAGACCTTCCTGGTGTTCGGTCTGGGCCAGGGCCTGATCGTCTTCGCGCTGGCCTGGTTCCTGAAGGAAGCCAACCCGGCCCTGCTGCCGAAGGGCAAGTCCACCGTCAACCAGAGCCGCCGCAACTACACCCCGCAGGAGACGCTGAAGTCGCCGGTCTTCTGGGTGATGTACCTGATGTTCGTCATGGTCGCCGCCGGCGGTCTGATGGCCACCGCCCAGCTCGGCCCGATCGCCAAGGACTTCCACCTCGACGGCATGCCCGTCAGCATCATGGGTCTGACCCTGCCGGCGCTGACCTTCGCCCTGACCATCGATCGCGTGCTGAACGGCGTGACCCGTCCCTTCTTCGGCTGGGTGTCGGATCACATCGGCCGTGAGAACACGATGTTCGTCGCCTTCGCCATCGAAGCGGTCGGCATCCTGGCGCTGAACCAGTGGGGCCACAACCCGGTCGCCTTCGTTGTCCTGACCGGTCTGGTGTTCTTCGCCTGGGGCGAGATCTACAGCCTGTTCCCGTCCTGCTGCGCCGACAGCTTCGGGTCGAAGTTCGCCACCACCAACGCCGGCCTGCTCTACACCGCCAAGGGCACTGCCTCTCTGGTCGTTCCCTTCGCCAACATCATTGTGGCCTCCAGCGGGTCGTGGCAGACGGTGTTCTTCTTCGCCGCCGCGGTCAATGCCATCGCTGCTTTCATGGCCCTGTTCGTCCTGAAGCCGATGCGTGCCCGTCAGATCGCCGAGGACACCGTCCAGCCGGTCAGCGGCAAGCTGGCGACCGAAGGCGCCGACTGAAAGGAAAGGGAGGTTCCCGCCGACCGGGGGGCCGGCCGGGACTCCAGATAAAAGGCGGCACAGTTCACCGCCAAACGACACGACAAGCCGGCATCGGGACCACCGCATTGGTCCCGGTGTCGGTTTGTCGCGTTTTGGGAGGCAGAATCGTGAACCGCATCGGAGGGTGAGGGTCACGAACCATGCGTCCCGGCAGAGCCCGCTTCAAAGGCTGATATTCTGTATACAGAATACGACTTGCATCGTCAACACCGATCGAAAGGGGTGGATCGATTATGCTGGCTATCGTCGTTCTGATGCTGGCGGCTTTCTCCTCGGGCGCGCTGAATGCGGTTGCCGGCGGCGGCGCCTTCATCACCTTTCCGGCCCTGCTGTTCGCCGGGGTGTCACCGGTGGCCGCCAACGCCTCCAGCACAGTGGCGTTGTTTCCCGGGCAGGCGGCCAGCAGTTGGGCCTATCGGCGGGAGATCGCGGCGGGCGGGCAGGTGAATGTTCCAATCTTTGCCGCACTCAGCCTCGTCGGCGGGCTGGCCGGCGCGTTGCTTCTTCTGCTGACGCCGAATGCGGTGTTCGCGCGCTTCGTGCCCTGGCTGCTGCTGTTCGCGACCGCCGTCTTCGCCATCGGCGCCTATGCGCCCGGCATCGTGTCCAGGCTGCGGTTGGGCGGGCGCAGCGTGCTGGTGGTGCAGTTCCTGATCTCGATCTATGGCGGCTATTTCGGCGGAGGCATCGGCTTTCTGATGCTGGCGGCGCTGACCCTGTTCGGACTGCGCGACATCCACGCCATGAACGGGCTGCGGCTTCTGCTGGCGATGCTGATGAACGCCGCGGCGGTCGGCACCTTCATCGTCGCTGGGGCGGTGTCCTGGCCGGAAACGCTGGCGATGGCGGTCGCGGCGGTGGCCGGCGGCTACGTCGGCGCCATGGGGGCCAAGCGGGTCGACCCGAAGCTGCTGAAAACACTGGTGGTCATCATCGGAACGGCGTTGACCCTCTACTTCTTTGCGAAGGGAGCCTGATTCGATCGGGGAAGCGCCCGATTCCGCAATCTTCAACCCCACCCCCACATTCCGCATTGACATACGGTATGTGGTATACCAAACTCCAAACACAGTTTGCGCGACAGACTGTTGGATGCCGCTGCAAAGCAACCGGTCTGCCGATGGATGCGGCCGGTGTGGGCAGGCTGGCGTCGTCCAGCCCCACAGCATTCAAAAAGTGAAATCGGGGGAGAGGGGAATCCGGCATGAAGATCTGCATCTACGGATCCGGGGCCATTGGCGGCTATCTCGGCGTGCGCCTGCACCAGGCGGGTGCCGAAGTCAGTCTGGTGGCGCGCGGTGCGCATCTGGCGGCGATGCGCGAGAACGGCGTCACCTTGCTGATGGGGGAGGAGAAGACCGTCGTCCACCCCCGTTGCACCGACAACCCGGCCGAACTCGGCCCGCAAGACTATGTCATCATCGCGCTGAAGGCCCACTCCGTCCCCGGTGTCGTGCCCGCGATGCAACCGCTGCTGGGTGACGACACCGCCGTCGTCACCGCGGTCAACGGCATTCCCTATTGGTATTTTCACGGCACCGGCGGCGAATTCGACGGCCGCACCCTGGAGACGGTCGATCCGGGCGCGGTCCAGTGGAAGGGTCTCGGTCCGCAGCGCGCCATCGGTTGCGTCGTCTACCCGGCGACCGAGGTGGTGGAGCCCGGCGTCATCCAGCATGTCTATGGCGACAAGTTCTCGCTCGGCGAACCCGACGGGTCGAAGTCGGACCGCGTCGTCGCGCTGTCGAAGGCGATGGAGGCCGGCGGCCTGCGCGCGCCCGTGCTCGACCGCATCCGCGACGAGATCTGGCTGAAGCTGTGGGGCAACCTGTGCTTCAACCCGATCAGCGCGCTGACCCACGGCACGCTGGAAGGCATCTGCGGCGATCCGGACACCCGCGCCGTCGCCAAGGCGATGATGCTGGAGGCCAAGGACATCGGCGACAAGCTGGGCGTCCATTTCCGCGTCGACGTGGAACGCCGCATCAACGGCGCCGCCGCGGTGGGGGCGCACAAGACCTCAATGCTGCAGGACCTGGAGCGCGGCCGGCCGATGGAGATCGACCCGCTGCTGTCGGTGGTGCAGGAGATGGGCCGCATGGTGGGCGTGCCGACGCCGACCATCGACGTGGTGCTCGCCCTGGTGAAGCAGCGGGGCGAGAACGCCGGCTGCTACAGCCGGCCGCAGCCCGCGGCGGCTCCCGCCTCCGCCCCCGAAGTGGTCGCGGCCCAGTAAACAATGCAGGTGGCGCGGCCGGCGCCGAACCCGAAAGGACCACGGGGCCGGCCGCATCGAACAGGGGGAGGAGCGTCATGAAGGTCGAGGACATTCTCCGCAAGAAGGGCACGCGCATCGGCATGGTGCGCATCAATGAAACGGTCGCCACCGCGCTACGCCTGATGAAGGCGGAAAACACCGGCGCGCTGGTGGTCAAGGACGTCTGCCGCACCGAAGGCAACACGGTGGTCGGCGTCATTTCCGAACGCGACGTGGTCCGCGCGCTGGTCGATCGCGGGCCGGGCATCCTGGAGCAGGCGGTATCGGCGCTGATGACGCGCGATCCCTATTGCTGCAGCCCGTCGGACACGGTGCGTCATGTGCTGAGCCTGATGGACGAGCATGGCATCCGCCATGTCCCGGTGCTGGAGGGCGCGACCCTGGTCGGCGTCGTCAGCGTCCGCGACCTGATCCGCCGCCAGCTCGAAGAACTGCCGGCCGACGAGTTGCCCATCGCGGCCTCGGCCGCCGAAAGTTGGGACTTCCCGGTCGTCGCCAACCAGTGACCGGTGCCGGTGGGGCCGGCGCAAATCGGTTGCCGGCTCCCTTGCCTTTGCCGCTTCGGCGCTAGCCCGCCCTGATCTGGACGCGGGTGGATTTTGCCCGCCGCCATGGCCGGCCTTCGAAAGCAAACGACATGAAGATCGCGATACCCAGGGAGCGCCGCCCGGGCGAGCGCCGCGTCGCCGCGTCTCCCGAAACCATCAAGAAATTCAAAACTCTCGGATTGGATGTCGTCGTTGAGAGCGGGGCCGGTCTCGGTTCCAGCATCACCGACGCGGCCTATGAGGCGGCGGGGGCCGCCATCGCCGCCGACGAGGCGTCGGCGCTGGCCGATGCCGACATCGTGCTGAAGGTGCAGCGCCCGCTGATCGCCGGCGAAGGGGATGTGGACGAACTGGCGCTGATCCGAAAGGGCGCGCTGCTGTTCGCCATCCTCAACCCCCACAACAGCCGCGACCATGTGAA
>NZ_LGQY01000123.1:0-64835 GCF_003116065.1 Azospirillum sp. TSO5
GGCGGCCTCGCTGCTGGCGGTGATCGCGGTGGCGATGCTGGGCCGGCGGCAGATCGGCGGGCACACCGGCGACGTCTTCGGCGCCGCGCAGCAGGTGGCGGAGGCCGCTGTCCTGCTGACCCTCTCCGCCTTCTTGGGAGCAGTTGCATGAGCGCGGTGAGCCTTACCCCGCTGACCGTCACCCGCTGGTGGCTGATCCGCCATGCGCCGGTCCACAACCCGGACAACGTGATCTGCGGGGCGAGCGACCGCGAGGCCGACACCGGCAACCGCGCCCCGGCGGCAGCACTCGCGGCCAGCCTCCCCGCCGACGCCCTGTGGCTGACCAGCCCGCTGCGCCGCAGCCGCCAGACCGCCCAGGCGCTGTGGAGCCGCAACCCACGCCTCGCCGACACCGCGGTTGTCGAGCCGGCGCTGGCCGAGCAGGATTTCGGCGAGTGGGAGGGCATCAGCCACGACACCGCGGCCCTGCGCGATGCCGAGGCGGCGGCGCGATTCTGGCGCAATCCGGCCCGCCACGCCCCGCCCGGCGGCGAGAGCTTCGCCACGGTGATGGAGCGTACGGCGGCGGCCCTGCGGCGGCTGACCGACCTCCATGCCGGACGCGATGTGGTTGCGGTGATTCACGCCGGCAGCATCCGGGGCGCGCTGGCGCTGGCGCTGGATCTCACGCCGGAGGCGGCATTGCGGTTGCGGATCGACCCCTGGTCGCTGACCCGGATCGACCACTACCACGCCGGGACAGGATCCTGGTCTGTCGGGGGAGTTAATCAGCAGGTCGGAACTTTCTGACCGCGGCGGGCGTTCCCCAGTCTCCGTTGGGCTACCGAACGAGAGGCAGACCATGGTCCATAGCACCACCGCCGGCCATAACCCCGACCAGGGCGAAGTCAAAAAGCTCTGGGAGATGATGAAGAGCGTTCAGGTCGCGATGATGACGACGCTGGACGACAACGGCCGGATGAACTCCCGTCCGATGGCGACGCTGTCCCATGCGGGGTTCGAAGACGGCACCTTGTGGTTCTTCACCCGCGCCCATTCCGAAAAGGTGGACGAGATCGACCGCCACTGGCGCGTCAACCTCGCCTACGCCAACCCCGACAAGCAGGATTACGTGTCCGTTTCCGGCGTCGCCGAGGTGGTGCGCGATCGCGACAAGATCCGCTTCCTGTGGCGCGACATCATGAGCACCTGGTTCCCCCAGGGTCCGGACGATCCAGAGGTGGCGCTGCTGAAGGTGTCGGTCGATCAGGCCGAATACTGGGACAGCCCGTCCAGCACCATGGTCTACGCCTATGGCTATGTGAAGGCGAAGCTGACCGGCCAGTCGCCCGATCCGGGCGACAACGCGAAGATCGCTTTCCAGTAAGTCGAACGGGCCGGTAAGACGCGTGCGATGGGCGCTCCGGCGCCCATCCCTCTCAGAACTTCACGAACCGGTTGAACCACCGCCCCAACGGCCCCGTCAGCTTCAGCCCGCCGATGGTGGTGGCGAGGCACAGGCAGCCTTCCGGGTCCGACACCGGCCGGTGGACCAGCGACGGGTCGCCGATGGCTAGATCGCCGGGCAGAAATGCGCCGAACTCGTCGGAGAAGCCGCCCTCCAGCACCACGGTCAGCTCGATCCCGCCATGGGTGTGCTGCGGCACGCCGACCCCACCCTTCATGCGGATCAGCCGGGTCGTCCCGTTCGGACCCGACAGCAAATCCATGCAGCGCATGCCCGGCTGAAGGAAGCGCCAGCCGCCCTCACCGATCCGCCCGTCGCCGTCGAGCCGCCCGCGCAGATAGCTGCGCAACGGTTCCGGATAGCGCGACTTTTCAGGTGACGGCTTTACCGCCGGGCGGCAGGGCGCCGGCCGCTCGTGGTCCAGGCGGGCCATCAGCGCTTCCAGGCAGCCGTCGGACAGCGGTTCCGGCTCCAGATCGTCCAGCAGGGCGCCGCCGATCGCCTCCATCTCCGCCACCGCGTGGCGGCAGGCGGGGCAGAAGGCCATGTGGGTGGCGACGGCCAGCGAGGCGCCTTCGCACAGGGCGCCGCCGGCATAGTCGATCAGCAGGGTGTCGCCGGGGTGGTGGCTCGGCCGGTTCATCGGAAATGCCTCATCCGACATCCTTCAGCGACCGGCGCAGGCGTTCCATCGCCAGACGCAGGCGCGATTTGACGGTGCCGAGCGGGATGCCGTTCTCCGCGGAAATGACGCTGTGCGGCTTGTCCTCGAAATAAGCCATGCGCAGAAGCTCGGCCTGTTCCGGCGGCAGGTCCTTCAGCGCGGCGCGCAGGCGCCCGCTGCTTTCCTTCGCCTCGATCCGGCGGTCGGCGGCCTCGTCGGGTTCGGGCACCAGGGCGGGATCGTCGGGGTCGATCTCCGGCCGCTGTTCGCGGCGCAACACATCGATTCGCTTGTTTCGCGCGATGGTGAACACCCAGGTGCCGGCCGAGGCGTGACTCGGATCGAAGGTTTCGGCACGACGCCAGACCAACAGCATGACCTCCTGAACAAGCTCTTCCGCCGCACCGGAATCGCATCCCAACCGGCGCAGATACGTCTTCAGCCGTGGCGCGAAGTGGCCGAACAGCACCCCGAACGCCTGTTTGTCCCGCTCGCGCCCAACGGCGACGAGCAGGGTTTCCAGGCTGGGGGCCGTGTCGGCCGCGGGGGTGTGCTGGTCCTGCATGGTCCCATTCAAGGGGAACATCGGCCGCCGCACAAGCCGGGGATGGCACCCATTCCCGGAAATCGCGGCAGCGCCCCCTTTTTCAAGGCCGCTGCGTCAATCCTGCACTTTGCCCCGCACGCCACCGGCCGTCACGCCGGGCTGTATGTCGCATCGTGACCTTCGGTACGCAACCTCCCGGCCGCCGGATCACAAAAAAACCCGGCTTGCGGCATTTTGTTCGGATTTGCCGGGCGATTAGGCCAGAGTCTATCTGATGAACCCCATGGCGCGCAGGGCCTCCCCCACCTCCGGCATCTCCAGCGCCTCGACGAAGCGGCGGACGGCCGGACGGTCGCGGCGGGCGGCGGGAATGACGAAGTCGTAATGCTCCTCCTGCAGCGGCAGGAAGCCCAGCCCATAGAGGTTCGCAGCGGTTTCGATGGCGACGCCCCAGTCGGCGCGGTTCTGCGCCACCGCGACGGCAACGGCATTGTGCGACTTGGCCTGCGTCCAATAGCCGGTCGGCCGCGCCGGCCCCAGCAGCCGGTCGGTCAGGATGCGGGTGCCGCTGCCGGCATTGCGGTTGATCAGGATGCAGTCGGCCAGACCGGCGACCGCGGCCACCGCCTCCGCTGCCGTCCGCCCTTCGAACCGCGGGTCGCCGCGGCGGAAAACGATGCCCTGCATGCGGCGATAGCCGGTCACCAACTCCAGCCCCGGCGCCAGGAAGGGAATGTTGTAGGTACCAGTCGCCGGGTCCATCAGATGGACCGGGGCGATGTCGCACTCCCCGCGCCGCGCCGCCGCAAGCCCGCCCATCGAGCCGACATTCAGCGCCTTGACCGTCATTCCCTCGCCGATCAGCCGGCCGAGCACGGCGTTCAGCCCGATGCACTGGCTGCCCACCACGATCAGATCGGCGGGAGCCAGCGAACGGCCGAGCAACTGGACCGACACCGGCGTGCCGGCCTCCACCGCCTCCGCCTGGGCGTCGATGGCCAGGAAGCCGTCGGCATGGCTGAAGGCGGTGACCGCGCCCGATCCCTTGGACAGCGGATAGGCCGCCAGCTCGTCCTCGTCGGCGCCATGGACCAGCGAGACCATGACATACTCCGTGCGCCCGCGTTCCGACCCCAGCCGCACCGGCAGGGTGGCCGGCACCTCCTCCGTCAGCGCCGGCGGCAGGCCGGCCATGGCGCGGATCACCGGGGCGACGAAGCTGTGGAAGGTGAACATGGCCGAGGTCGGGAAGCCCGGCAGGATCACCACCGGCTTGCCGCCGGTCACCGCGAGGCACAGCGGCTTGCCCGGCTTCAGCGCCACGCCATGGGCGACGATGCCGGGATCGGACAGCTGCGCCACGATGCGGTGGGAGCGGTCGCCCGCCCCCTTCGACGTGCCGCCCGACAGCAGCAGCGCGTCGCACTCCAGCCCTTTGGCGACCAGCCGTTCCAGCGCCGCGTCCTCGTCCGGGGCGATGCCCAGCGGCACCGGCTCACCGCCCAGTTCGGAAACCGCGGCGGCCAGGATGGCGCCGTTGCTGTCATAGACCGCCCCGGTGCGGATCGGCTGGCCCGGCGCTACGATCTCGTCGCCGGTCGACAGGATGGCGACGCGCGGCCGGCGCACCACCGGCACCTCGGCCAGCCCGATGGCGGCCAGCACGCCGATCTCGCGCGAGGTCAGCGACTGCCCCCGGCGCAGCACCACCTCGCCCCGGCCAATGTCGGAGCCGGCGGCGGCGACGAAGGCTCCGGGGGTCGCCGGGCGGGTCAGGGTGACGAACAGGCCGTCGGGCCGCTCCACCGCCTCGGTCGTCTCCACCATCACCACGGCGTCGGCGCCACGCGGCAGCATGCCGCCGGTGGCGATCACGGTGGCGGTGCCGGGCTCCACCGTCAGTTCGGGGGCATGGCCGGCCGCCAGCACCTCGTCGTTCAGACGCAGGGCGACCGGACGATCCTCTGCCGCCCCCACCGTGTCGGCGGCGCGCACGGCGAAGCCGTCGACCACCGAGCGGTCGAAGCCGGGGACGTCCACCTCCGCCACCACGTCGGCGGACAGCACGCGGCCGAGCGATGCTGCCAGCGGCACCCGCTCCTCCCCCCGCGGCGACAGGTCGAGGTGGCGGTGGAAACGGGCGCGCGCCTCCTCCCCACTGACCACCTCAAGGAACTGGTCCTGGCGGGCGGCCTGGGCGACGAAACGGCGGATGTCCTCACGGCTGCGGTCGGAGCTGTGCACGCGGCAAACCCTTACGGAAAAAGATCAGGGCGGAAGAAGATCAGGCGAAACGATACATAGTGACTGGAGCGCCGTCCGGCACGCCTTCGCTGTCCGCCCCGATCAGGACGAAGCCGTCGGCCCGCGCCGCCGCCGCCAGTCCCGGCCAGTTGGGCGAGGCCACCGGCTCCACCCTGCCGTCCTCGCCCAGCCGGACCCGGTGCAGGTCGAAGCTGCCGATCTCCGACACCAGCTTGCGCGCGGTCACCGCCTCGACCGTCGCATGGGGCAGAACGGCCGGCAAGCCGGCGGCACGCCGCACCGCGCGCCCGGCCAGCAGCTCATAGGCCGCCAGCGCCGCCATCGGCTCGCCCGGCAGCAGCAGGACCGGAACACCGCCGGCAAGCCCGAGCCCGGCGCTGCCGCCCGGCCGCATGGCGATGCCGTGCAGGTCGAGGCTGCCGGCCTGCGCCAGACCGGGCGGCGCCACGTCGTCGGGACCGGTGCCGGTGCGCCCGGCCGACAGGATCAGGTCGGCGCCCGGCCGGGCAAAGGCCTCGGCCAAGGCATCGAGGTCGGCGGGCAGTTCCTCGACCGCCGCGACCACGCCGCCGTCGCGCCCGACCAGCGCCGCCAGCATCGCGCCGAGTTGCTCCGGTGCGCCGGCCTTGGGACCGCCGGCCAGCAGGATGCGCACTGACGGTGCCGGCAGGACCGGCGCCGCGCTGTGCCCGGCGGCGGCGAGCAGGCCGAGATCGCCGGGGCGCAGGCGCCGCCCGGCCGGCAGCAGGGGGCTTCCGGCGACGGTCCAGGCGCCGCGCCGCTCCACCCCGCTGCCGGGCGCCACCGCGTCGATCGCCTCGATGAAGGGGCCGACGGCCTGCGCCGCCTCGAACGGGATCACCGCGTCGCAGCACGGCGGCAGCGGATCGCCGGCGCTCACCGCCACCGCAGCCGTCAGCGGCACCGGGTTGTAGGAGCCGGCCCCCAGTGTGTCGGCCGCCGCCACGGCAAAGCCATCCACCGCCGCCCGGTCGGCCGGCGGCCAGTCGCCCGTCGCCGCGACTGCATCGGCCAGCCGCAGCCCGGCACACTCCGCCAGGGGCAGAGTCCTTGCAGCCGGCGAGGCAACCCGGGCATCGACCCAATCCCAGGCGTCCGTCAGCGGCACACGGCGGGCGAAGCCGCGACCGCGGACGTCATGGAAAGGCGATGGAGGAGGCGGGGCGGTCACAGCGCCGGCACCGTGGCGTCCTGCACGCGGTTCCGGCCGGTGCGCTTGGCGCGGTAGAGCAACTGGTCGGCCATCTCCGCCAGCTTTTCAGGGCTGCTCTCGGCGGACGGGATCACGGTGGCGACGCCCAGGCTGATGGTGACGAAGGGGGCGACCGGCGACTGCGCATGCGGGATGCGGCGTTCGGCGACACCGGCCCGGAACCCCTCGGCCACGCGGGTGGCGCCGGGGCCGTCCGTCTCCGGCAGCAGGCAGACGAACTCCTCCCCGCCATAGCGGGCGACGAGATCGCTCGGCCGCCTTGCCCGCTCCGCCAGCACCTCGGCCACGATGCGCAGACATTCGTCGCCGGCCTGATGGCCGTACTGGTCGTTGTAGGCCTTGAAATGGTCGACATCGAGGATGATGAGCGACAGCGGCAGGTGCGACCGGGCGCAGCGCCGCCATTCGCGCGTCATCGCCTCGTCGAAGCGGCGGCGGTTGGCGATGCCGGTCAACCCGTCGAGGAAGGACAGGCTGCGCAGCAGGTCGGTCTGCCGTTTCAGCAGCAGGTGGTTGCGCACCCGCGCCTTCACGATGGGCGGGCTGATCGGCTTGGTGATGAAGTCGATGGCGCCAACCTCCAGCCCGCGCGTCTCGTCCTCCACCTCGCTCTTGGCGGAAATGAAGATGACGGGGATGTCGTAGGTGGTGGGATCGTCCTTGATGCGGCGGCACACCTCGAACCCGTCCATCCCCGGCATCATGATGTCCAGCAGGACGAGGTCGGGCATTCGCGCCTGGACAAGATCCAGCGCCTTTTCGCCGTCGGTGGCGAAATAGATGTCGTAATCGTCCTTCAGGATGCGGCTGAGCACGTGGACGTTGGACGGGATGTCGTCAACCACCAGGATTTTAGGGCGGGGATCGGCCATGGGCGCGTTCAGACCGTCGGTAACGAAAGGCCGAGGTCGCGTGCGATCCGCTGCACAATCCCAAGCGCCTTGGTGAAGTCCAGAGCGTCGATGGCGGCGGACAGCCCCTTCATCGTCGAAGGTTCGACCCAGTCCGTCAGCAACGGCGCCAGCATAGCGAACTCTTCCGCCGCTGCGAAGTTGCTGTCCTGCAACAAAGTTGCGAATTGCGGGAGTTGCCCGGCCAGCAGCCGCCGGCTTTCCGCCGACCGGGCGGGCGTGGCCGGTTCTCCCGTCCCTCCGTCCGCCGCCTCTCCGCCGACGCCTTCCGCCGCGAGGCGGCGTGCGCTGTCCAGCACCAGCGCCAGTTCGGCGCGCAACACCGGCACCTCGGCCGCCACCGCCGCGGCGTCCCCGCGCTGGGCCGCGATCTGCACCGCATCGGCGGACTCCGACAGGCGGCGGGCACCGACGTTGCCGGCGACACTCTTCAGCTCATGCGCGATGGATTTCGCCACCGACAGGTCGCCGCCCTCCAGCGCCCCGGCGATCCGTTCGACGACATCGCCATAGCTCCCGGCGAACTGGCCGATGAAGCGGCGGAACAGGCCGGCGTCGCCATCCAGCCGGTTGAGCGCGTCGGCAAGGTCGATGCCCGGCAGCTCATCGGGCAGATTGGTCCCTTGGCCGGCCCCTTGTCCGGCCCGACGGCCGGCCGGCGCGGGCGACGCGGCGGCGATGCCCGATGCGGAAGCGCCGGCGGCCGTCAGCATGGCTTCCCCCTGGGGCGGGATCGGCCCGGCACCGCAGGGCGTGGAGGGCCGGACCGCCACCAGCGGCGGGCCGATCCAGCGGGCCAGCGTGGCGAACAGCTGCGGCAGGTCGAGCGGCTTCGGCACATGGGCGTCCATTCCATTGTCGAGGCAGCGCTGCCGATCGGCCGGCAGGGCGCTCGCGGTCATGGCGATGATCGGCAGTTGCCGTCCGCCCGGCAGCGCACGGATCGCCGCCGTGGCCGCGAAGCCGTCCATGTCCGGCATCTGCACGTCCAGCAGCACGGCGTCGAAGGGCTGCTCCGCGCTCCGCACGCACTCCACCGCCTGCCGTCCGGTGCCGACCGTGGTGACGCTTGCCCCGGCGCGTTCGAGGATCTCCCGTGCCACCTGCCGGCTGATGGCGTTGTCGTCGGCCAGCAGCAGGCGGCGGCCATGCAGCGCCCTGCTGGCATCCCAGACCGGCCCCCACAGGCCGCCGCCCGGCGATCCGGCACCATGCTCGCCGGCAGGCGCCGGGACCGGGACCGGCAGGCGGAGACCACCCTCGGGCTGGCCACTTTGAGCATAGGCGACCGTGACGGCGTCGAGCAGGGTGGAGGCGGTGACCGGCTTCACCAGGAAACCGGAGATTCCGGCCTCCTCGAACCGGCTGCCCAGCCGCTCGCGGCCATAGCCGCTGATGACGATGATCATCGGCGTGCCGGACTCGGCGTCGGCGCGGATGCGGCGTGCCGCCTCGATGCCGTCCATCCCCGGCATCTTCCAGTCCATCAGCACCACGTCATAGGCATGGCCGGCGGCGGCCGCGCGCTCCAGCTCGGCGATGGCGGACTGCCCGTCGCAGCAGGCGCTGACGGTCCAGCCGAAGGCGGTGGCGATCTCGCCCAGCACTTCGCGCGCGGTGGGGTTGTCGTCGACCACCAGCACCGTCAGGTCGCGCGGCACCGGCCGCAGCGGCAGGGCGGTCCGTCCCACCGCGCCGCGCTGGAGGCCGAATTCCGCCTGGAAGCGGAAGACGCTGCCCTTGCCGGGTTCGCTCTCCACATCCATGGCGCCGTTCATCAGCCGGACCATCCGCGCGCAGATCGCCAGCCCCAGACCGGTGCCGCCGAAGCGCCGCGTGGTGGAGCCGTCGCCCTGGCTGAAGGCCTGGAACAGCCGCTCGCGCTGCTCCGGCGCGATGCCGATGCCGGTGTCGCGCACGGCGAAGTCCAGCACGGCGCGCTCGCCGCTCAGCGACCGCACACGGACCGACACCACCACCTCGCCGGCCTCGGTGAACTTGATGGCGTTGCCGGCCAGGTTGATCAGGATTTGCTGGAGGCGCAGCGGATCGCCGATCAAATCCAGCGGCACGTCCGGCGCCACGGAGAACAGGACGTCGATGTCCTTCTCCTGCGCGGCCGACCCGACGATCACCGCCAGCGTCTGCAACAGGTCGTCCAGGCGGAAATCGACCCGCTCCAGCTCCAGCTTGCCGGCCTCCACCTTGGAGAAGTCGAGGATGTCGTTCAGGATGCCCAGCAGCGACTGCGCCGACACCCGCACCTTCTGCACATAATCCGCCTGCCGGGCGGTCAGCTCCGTCTGCTGCAGCAGGTGGATCAGCCCGAGGATCGCGTTCATCGGCGTGCGGATCTCGTGGCTCATGTTGGCCAGGAACTCGCTCTTGGCGCGGCTCGCCGCCTCCGCCGCCAGACGGGCGCGCTGCATCGCCGCCTCCGCCCGCTTGCGCTCGGCGATCTCGTGGAAGACCACCACGGCGCCCTCCACCTTGCCGTCGGCCAGCATGGGCGAGGCGGTGTATTCGACCAGGAACGGCGTGCCGGCCTTGGTCCAATAGGTGTCCTCCAGCCCACGGCGGCTCTCCCCGCTCAGCAGCACCTCGGTCACCGGGCATTCGAGCGCCGGGAAATGGCTGCCGTCGGCGCGGCGCGAATGGATCAGCGAGTGCAGATTGCCGCCCAGCAGTTCCTCGTTGGCATAGCCGGTCAGCGCGGAGGTGGCGGGATTGGCGAAGGTGATCATCCCGCCGCGGTCGACGCCGCAGATGCTGTCGGACGCCGAATGCAGGATCAGGTTCAGCCGGCGGTTGGCGCTGGCAAAGGCCTCGTTGGCGGTCTCCAACTCGCGCTTCTTGGCGTCCAGTTCGGCGTTGGTATCGGCCAGTTCCCGGCGGCCGGCGACCTCGCGTTCCAGGCTGCGCAGCGCGGCATAGGCCAGCCCGGCGCAGGCCAGCACCGCCAGCCCGACCAGGATGCTGCCGCGGACCGTCCGCTCCCGCCAGGGAGCAAGCTCCGTCCCCTTCGATAAGGCGACGAAGACGACCAGCGGCAGGGTCGGCACCCGCTGGTAGGACAGGATGCGCCGGCCCGCCGGCCCGTCCACCTCGAAGACCTCGGTCGCGGCCTCCGCCGCATGGCGCAGCACCGTCGGCCCTTCCGGCCCGTCCAGCGGTTCGGTGGAGGGGAAACGCAGCACCGGCTTGCCGTCGGTGCGGTAGAGCGCGATCGCCGATCCGTGGCCGAGATCCAACCCCTCGAACAGCATCCGGTAGTAGTCGATCTCGATGTTGGCGTGGATGACGCCCAGGAATCGGCCGTCCTGCAGGATGGACCGGCTGACGGTGAAGGACTGGGCGCCTGTCAGCCGGCCGGTGATCCGCTCGCCGACATAGAAATCGGCGCCATCGCGGTGGGCCTGGAAATAGGCGCGGTCGGACACGTTGCCGGCCGGTGCCGGGAACTGGCGGCTGGACAGGATATTGTCGCCGGTCGGGCCATGCACCCACAGCGCCGCGATCTCCGGCAGGTTCTCCACCATGTCGCGGATGGTGATCCAGGCCTCGCGGTTGGAGTCCAGGCCGGCCATGCCGTGGTGATGGATCAGATCCTGCGTGCGGCCGATGGCGAGGTCGGCGGTTGCGACCGTCCGCCGCACATGCTCCTGCAGCAGACGGGCGGTGGACTGGGCCTGCTCCCGGCTGTGGCGCAGGGTCTCTTCCCGGTCGGCCCAGACGACATAGCCCCAGAACCCGGCGCCCATCAGCGCGATCAGGGCGAAGGCGGCGGCCAGCAGCAGGCGGGTCCGCGTGGGCGATAGCGTGAGAACCGCAGCGTCGATCCCGTGTCTGTCCATCATTGCCGAATCATCGCCGCCCACCGGCCCTTCCGCCTAGATCGGTCGGAGTATGGTCTTGCGCCGGCTGCGACCGCAAGCAACTTGATGGGTGCAACGATGGCGTTGGCGACACCCGGCGCTTGCGGGGGACCCCTCCGGTACAGCCCCCCTTGCACCGCCTGTCTTTGCGTGCGGTCTGCGGCATCGTCCCCATAGTTACGTCCGATATTTGTCTCATCTGTCGTCCGATCCTCCGTTTCGCCGTGAAAGCGCCCGTCCGATGGCCGACCGCCCTGCCCCGTCGTTCAAGCCTCTATTGGCCGGCCTGCTCGCGCTGGCCGCCGGTTCCGCCCTCGCCCTGACCATGCTGCCGGCCACCGCCCTGGCCCAGGCGGCGATGACCGGCCCGGTGCGCTCCGACCCGATGCAGACGGTCGGCGCCGAGGTGCATGTGCGGATCGAAACGCTGCCGAAGCCCTACGCCACCCCCGCCGTCGCCAACCAGGCGGTGCAGGTGCCGCGTCCCGAGGACCAGCCGCTGCGCGCCCCGCGCGGCTTCACCGTCACCCTGTTCCGCGACCATGTGGAGAATGCCCGCAACCTGCTGGTCCTGCCCAACGGCGACGTGCTGGTGGCGCAGCAGCGGCCGGGCAGCCTGACGCTGCTGCGCGATGCCGACGGCGACGGCCGGGCGGAGATGGCCCAGGTCTGGGCCGACGGCTTCGACCATCCCTTCGGCCTCGCCTTTCATGACGGGGCGGTGCTGGTCGGCGATCTGGCGGGGGTGTGGCGCCTGCCCTGGACCGCCGGGACCGTCCAGGCGGGGGAACGGCGGCGACTGACGGCCGAGGGCGCCTTCGGCCGGCGCGGCGGCCACAACACGCGCTCCATCGCGGTGGCGCCCGACGGACGGCATTTCTATGTCGGGATCGGATCGGAATCGAACATCGGGACGGAGGCCGAACCGCGCGCCACCATCCAGGAATTCCGCATGGACGGCAGCGGCCAGCGCACCTACGCCGCTGGCCTGCGCAATCCGGTCGGCCTCGCCTTCAAGCCCGGCACCGGCGACCTCTATGCCGTGGTGAACGAGCGCGACGGGCTAGGCGACCAGCTGGTGCCCGATTTCCTGACGATGGTGAAGCCGGGCGGCTTCTATGGCTGGCCCTATTCCTACATCGGCGACAACCCGCAGCCGGACCTCGCCGAACGGCGGCCCGATCTGGTGAAGGCGGCGCTGGTGCCGGGGCTGCTGTTCCAGGCGCATTCGGCGCCGATCGGGCTGGCCTTCGGCGACGCCACCCATTTCCCGGAGCGCTACCGCATGGGCGCCTTCGTCTCGCTGCACGGGTCTTGGAACCGGTCCCGCCCCACCGGCTATGCCGTCGCCTTCGTGCCCTTCGACACCGCGCCCTTCGACAAGAGCAAGCCGACCGGCACCTATGAGACCTTCGTCACCGGCTTCCGCGTGACCAGCCCCGCCGGCACCGCCACCGGAAGCGCCGCCGAGGGCGACGAGACACCGAAGGTCTGGGGCCGGCCGAGCGGTTTGGCGGTGACAGCCGACGGCGCCCTGCTGATCGCCGAGGACGCCTCCGGCACGGTCTGGCGCGTCGCCTACGCCGCGGCGGACAAGGAAACAGAGAAGGAGCCGGCGGCGGGCCCCAAGCGCTGACTGTTGGGCGCTGACCGCTCAGCAGCACCCGTCCCTCAGCTCTCGTCTTTCCGCCGGCTGCCCTGGACCAGGGCGGCGACGACGCCGTGGAAGGTGCGCACCTCCTGCTCGGTCATTTCCATCCGCTCGAAGGCGTTGCGGAGCGTGCGGACCATCGAAGGGCGCTTCTCCTCGCTGGTGAAGAAGCCGGTGCGGTCCAGCGCCGCCTCCAGCCGTTCGAAGAAGTTCACCCGCTCCGCCATCGTCGCCGGGCGGGTCTGGCCGGTGTGCAGGAAGCGGTCGGGTGTGCGGTCGCCCGCCTGGAACCACTCGTAGCCGATCAGCAGCACCGCCTGCGCCAGATTGAGCGAGGAGAAGGCCGGGTTCAGCGGCACCGTGACCAGCGTCTGGGCGAAGGTCAGGTCGTCGTTGAAAAGCCCGGTGCGCTCCGGCCCGAACATCACGCCGACCTTCTGCCCGGCGGCATAGCGTTCCCGCATCTCGCCCGCCGCGACGCGCGGGGTGACGAAACGCTGGATCATGTCGCGGGTGCGCACCGTGGTGGCGAAGACCGACTCCAGATCGGCGACCGCCTCGGCCGTCGTCTCGAAGATCTTCGCGTTGTCGATGACGAGGTCGGCGCCGGACGCGGCGGCACTGGCCTTTGGATTCGGCCAGCCGTCGCGCGGCTTGACGAGGCGCAGGTCGGTCAGCCCGCAATTCAGCATCGCGCGCGCGCAGGCGCCGATGTTCTCGCCGAGCTGTGGCTGCACCAGGATGACGGCCGGGCCGCCAAGGATGGACTCACGGGTGGGGTTCTGGCCGGAGGTCATGGGACGTATATTCGTTTGAGGTGAAGTGCTATGGCCCCCTCCCCGACCCTCCCCCGCTAACGCGGGAGAGGGAGTCACTCGCAGAGCGGCGGCAGTCCCCTCTCCCGCAAAGCGGGGGAGGGTTAGGGAGGGGGCAATCTGAACCCGCGCTTGGCCTATTCCTGCTGCTCCGCCGGCTCCGCCTCGACCTTCACCGGGCCACCGTCGATGGCGGTCAGGCGCTTCTTCAGGTCGGAGACGTCGGCGTACAGGCGTTTCAGGCGGGCGAGGCCCTTGTATTGTTCGAAGGCGCGGGCGCGCGGCACGGCGGGATAGCCCATCCACACCGACTTCGGCGGGATGTCCATGCCGACGCCGGAATTGGCCGCCACCACCGCGTCGCTGCCGATCTTCACATGGTCGGCGACGCCGACCTTGCCGGCCAGCACCACGCGGTCGCCGATCACCGTGCTGCCGGCGATGCCGACATGGCCGCACAGCATGCAGTTGGTGCCGACCTGGACGTTGTGGCCGATCTGGACGAGGTTGTCGATCTTGGTGCCGTTGCCGATGCGGGTGGCCGTCACCGTGCCGCGGTCGATGGTAGCGCCGGCGCCGATCTCGACATCGTCGCCGAGGATCACCGTGCCGATGGAGTTCACCCGGCGGATCAGCACGTTGGTGCCGACGACGCGGCCCGTGGTCTTGGCAGATTCGACGCTGCCCGGCTCCGGCGTGACGAAGCTGAAGCCGTCATTGCCGACGGCGGCGTTGGGATGGATGATGCAGCGGGCGCCCATCTCCACCCGTTCGCCGATGCGGGCGCCGGGATGCAGCAGGCAGCCCTCGCCGATCACCGCGTCGGCGCCGACGGTGACGTGCGGCAGGATGATGACCCCGGCACCGATGCGGGCGCGCGGACCGACATAGGCGAAGGGGGCGATGGAGGCATCGGGCGCCACCACAGCGTCGGGCGCCACATAGGCCTGCGCCGACACGCCCGGTTCGGCATGGACCGGCTTTTCGAAGATGTCGAGCATCCCGGCCATGGCGTAGCGCGGACGCTTCACCACGATGCGGCCCTTGATGCCGTCCGGAACCTCGACCCCTTCGGCGACCACGGCGGCGACCGCCTTGCTGCCGGGCAGCAGGGCCATCAGGTCCTTGTCCATCGCCAGCGCCAGATCCTCCGGCCCCTCCGCTTCCGACGGATGGACGGCGCGGCGGATGGTGAGGGAGCCGTCGCCTTCGACCGCGGCGCCCAGCGCTTCAGCGATCTCGGTGAGGGTACGGGGAGCCTGGGTCATGGAACGCACCGGTATCAGGGTCTTGCACGGGGGCGGACCCTAACACGGGTGTCCGGCGGATGGCGAGGCGTCAGAACGCGGCCCCGGCCTGCGCATCGGTGGTCCGCCCGCCCTTGGCGCCGGGCCGCAGCCACCCCTTCACCCGCTCCTTCACCCGACGCATCAGCGGCTGGCGCGCCTGCACCGCATAATATTTGCGCACCGTCTCCAGGATCTCCCAGGTGCCGGTGAAGCCCATCGGCAGCACCAGCGCATCGCCGGCCTTGTATTCGCGCGGGACCCCGCCTTCCGGCGTGATGATGACCCGGCCCGACAGCAGGACGCAGAACTCGTGATAGGGCCAGTCCTTCATCGCGACGAGGCCCGGCGTGCACTGCCACACCCCCGACCGGAAGCGGCTATAGTCGCCTTCGAAGATGTTGCGGTGAATCTCCAGCGGCTGGCCGGACAGGATGGCGCCGAAAACCGCCGGCTTGCCGACCTCGTCGTCGGCGATGCGGCGGCTGTCGATGGGAATGGGGGTGTGGTCGGGCATCGGCTCTCCCGGTTGGAGGGTGGAGGGTCGGCGACCCAAGGTCATGGGCGGGGCCACGGCCCGTCGGCGCCCCTGCGCAACACCTGACGCCGCCGAAGGTTCCTCCAGGCGCGAAAAAATTCATTTGCCCAGATTGATGATCTCCACCCGCCGGTTGGCTGCCGCCTTCGGCTGGTCGGGCAGCAGCAGCTCCCGCGCGCCCATGCCCGACGCCTCCAGCCGGTCGCGGCGGATGTGGTGCTTGGACACCAGATACTCGACCACCGCCGCCGCCCGCTTCCTGGACAGGGCAAGGTTCGCCGCGTCGCCGCCGACGGCGTCGGTATGGCCGACGATGCGGAAGCGGGTGTTGCCGGCCGTCGCCATCACCGTTGCCACCTTGTCGAGGATCGCCCGCGATTCCGGCCGGATGACGGCGGAGTTGAAATCGAACTCCACCCGGAAGGCGGCGCGCAGCTCCGGCGCCGGCATCGCCGCCGGCCCCGGCAGAGGCGGCACTGTCACCGGCGCCGGCCGCTCGGCCGGGGGAGTGGCCGGCGGCGGGGCGGCGGGACGCTGCATCGCCACCGGCGGGCAATTGGGGCCGGTGGTGCCGAGCAGAGCCGCCTGGATCTCGCATTCGCTGGGATTCGGCCCCATCGGCATTGCCGGGTTCGGCAACCCCTGGGCGATCGCCCCGACCGGCAGGGCCAGCCAGACGCAAGCGCCAAGAGCCAAGCCAAGCCGCATGGCCGCATTGTTCGGACCGCGGACGGTCGTGTCAAATTGCTCGTGGAACAGTCCTGCGTGCATCTGTACGATCCCGGTCCGTATCTTTCGTATAGGGCGCTTGGGAGGAAACAAGCATGAAATCGCTGAAGGCTCTGCTCGCCGGCATCGCGCTGGCCGCGCTGACGGTTCCGGCCTTGGTTGCCGGTGCGGCGAACGCTGCCGACTACAAGGCGGAGTACAAGCTTTCCACCGTTCTGGGCAAGCCCTTCCCCTGGGGCGTCGGCGGCGACCGCTGGGCCGAGCTGGTCAAGGAGAAGACCGGCGGCCGCATCAACATCAAGATGTATCCCGGCACTTCGCTGGTGAACGGCGACCAGACCAAGGAATTCACCGCACTCCGCCAGGGCACCATCGACATGGCGGTCGGCTCCACCATCAACTGGTCGCCGCAGGTGAAGGAGCTGAACCTCTTCTCCCTGCCCTTCCTGATGCCCGACCACAAGGCGCTCGACGCCCTGACCCAGGGCGAGGTGGGCAAGAAGCTGTTCGACCTGCTCGCCACCAAGGACGTGGTGCCGCTGGCCTGGGGCGAGAACGGCTTCCGCGAGATCTCCAACTCCAAGCATCCGATCCGCAAGCCGGCCGACCTGAAGGGGATGAAGATCCGCGTCGTCGGCTCGCCGCTCTATCTCGACACCTTCACCGCGCTGGGCGCCAACCCGACGCAGATGAGCTGGGCCGACGCGCAGCCGGCGCTGTCCACCGGCGCCGTCGACGGGCAGGAGAACCCGCTGTCCATCTTCGTCGCCGCCAAGCTCGCCACGCTGGGGCAGAAGAACCTGACCCTGTGGGGCTATGTCGCCGACCCGCTGATCTTCGTCGTCAACAAGGAAGTCTGGGCCAGCTGGTCGAAGGAAGACCAGGAGGCGGTGCGCGCCGCCGCCGTCCAGGCCGCCGCCGAAGAAGTCGCGATCTCCCGCAAGGGCATCACCGCCGAGGACGACAGCCTGCTGAAGGAGATCACCGCCCAGGGCGTCGAGGTGGTGCGCCTGACCCCGGAGGAGCAGAAGGCCTTCCAGACCGCCACCCAGCCGGTCTTCGACAAGTGGACCAAGCAGATCGGCCCCGATCTGGTGAAGGCCGCCGAGAGCGCCATCGCCGCGCGGAAGTGATCCTCACCTTCGCTGGTGTACGGAATGACGGCGTCCTTCGGGGCGCCGTTTTTCATGGCCGCGAAGCACTTGCTTGTGATGCGTGCCCGCGCGGATTGCGCTACAACTTCCCCAACTTGCCGGAAGGATTGCGGAGCGGGCGCCTATGACGTCGGAGATGCTGCTGGCGCTGTTCTGCATCGGCGCCACCCTGCTGTTCCTGGGCATCCGCCATGCTTTGATCCTGCGGGCCGACCGCCAGATCCGCCGCTGCGGCGCCACCCTGGCCGCCGAACGCGATGCATTGGAAGGTCAGGCCAACGAGCTTGAGGCCATGCAGGCCGAGATCGGGGCGATAAAGGCGAAGCTGGTCGAGCTGTCGACCGAAAAACTGATCCTCAACCGCCGCGGCGGCAAGCGCGCCGCCACAGCGCGCCGCTTCATCCACGAGATCGGCCGGCATGAGCCGGGACGCAACCGCTTCGTCTTCCGGCTGGCGATGGCGCCCGGCTTCACCGCCCGCCCGGATGCCAAGGCGGTGGTCCACCCCGCCATCTGGCGCTTCGAGAACGAGGCGCAGGTCTGGGCCGGCGATTTCGCCGCCGCCCAGATGCTGACCCGAAACATCTTCCATGACGGGGTGGGCGTGACCGTTTCCAGCGAGGGCGCCACCGAAGAGGCTGCGGCCGGGGCTGTCGCGCCATGACCATCGTCTGGCTGCTGGGGGCGGTCACCAGTCTTGGCGTCGGCATGCTGGGCGAACGGATCCTCGGCATCCGCGCCCGCCGCCAGTCGGAGAAGCTGACCGCGCTGAAGGAACGACTGGAAGTCTACGCCAACTACGCCAAGCTCGCCGCCGTCCGCCGGGTGGAGGCGGAGGAAACGCTGGCCGGCCTGCGTCGCGAGGTGGCGGCGGTCGAGGGCGAGATCCTGTCGCTGCAGTCAGTCGTGACCGACGATTCGGCACTTGCGCCGATGGAGTTCCACTGTGTCGACCGCGTCGCCCGCTCCAGCGGTCCGCTGTGGTATGTCGCGGTGGAGGCGCTGGACGCCACCGCCCCGTGGACGGGCGTCCGCACCTACGCCGTCGCCGCCGAGAGTGCGGAGGACGCGCGCAAGCGGATCACCGAACGCCACCCCTCCCCCACCGCCTTCGCCATTTCCCCCGCCGCCCCGCTGGTGCTGCCGGAGGGCTGAGGGGGGGGGCGGTGTTGGGGAGTGGTCGGCTGGCGATTGCCCCCTCCCCGACCCTCCCCCGCTAACGCGGGAGAGGGAGTTAAGCGCGAGAGCGGCGGAGTTCCCTCTCCCACCGAAGGTGGGGGAGGGTTAGGGAGGGGGCAAAAAGCCAGCAACTCCGCAAGAAAAAAGGGGCGCCCCACCAGAGCGCCCCCTCCTCCCATCAACCTGGCATCAACCGTTGTTCATGCGGTTGTCGATCAGGTCGGTCACGACACCCGGATCGGCCAGCGTCGAGGTGTCGCCCAGGCTGTCATGCTCGTTCGCGGCAATCTTGCGCAGGATGCGGCGCATGATCTTGCCGGAGCGGGTCTTCGGCAGGCCGGGAGCCCACTGGATCAGGTCGGGCGAGGCGATCGGGCCGATCTCCTTGCGGACCCAGTTCACCAGCTCCTTGCGCAGCTCTTCCGTCGGGGTCTCGCCGGCGTTCAGGGTGACGTAGGCGTAGATGCCCTGGCCCTTCAGGTCGTGCGGATAGCCGACGACCGCGGCCTCGGCGACCTTCGGGTGGGCGACCAGGGCGCTTTCGACCTCGGCGGTGCCCATGCGGTGGCCGGAGACGTTGATGACGTCGTCGACGCGGCCGGTGATCCAGTAATAGCCGTCGGCGTCGCGGCGGCAGCCGTCACCGGTGAAGTACTTGCCCGGGAAGGTCGAGAAGTAGGTTTGGACGAAGCGCTCATGGTCGCCATAGACCGTGCGCATCATGCCCGGCCAGGCATCGGCGATGCAGAGGTTGCCCTCGGTCTCGCCTTCCAGGATCTGGCCTTCGTTGTCGACGACGACGGGCTGCACGCCGAAGAACGGCTTGGTTGCCGAACCCGGCTTCTGGCCGATGGCGCCGATCAGCGGGCTGATCAGGATGCCGCCGGTCTCCGTCTGCCACCAGGTGTCGACGATCGGGCAACGGGCGTCGCCGACCACATTGTAATACCACAGCCACGCTTCCGGATTGATCGGCTCGCCGACCGAACCCAGCACACGGAGCGAGGCGCGCGAGGTCTTCTTCACCGGGCCTTCGCCTTCACGCATCAGCGAGCGGATGGCGGTCGGCGCGGTGTAGAAGATGTTGACCTTGTGCTTGTCGATGACCTGCCAGAAGCGCGAGACGTCCGGATAGGTCGGCACGCCTTCGAACATCAGGGTGGTCGCGCCATTGGCGAGCGGGCCATAGACGATGTAGCTGTGGCCGGTGACCCAACCCACGTCGGCCGTGCACCAGTAAACCTCGCCGTCCTTGTAGTCGAAGACATACTGGTGGGTCATCGACGCATAGACGAGATAGCCGCCGGTGGTGTGCAGCACGCCCTTCGGCTTGCCGGTCGAGCCGGAGGTGTAGAGGATGAACAGCGGATCCTCGGCGCTCATCTCCTCCGGCGGGCAGTCGGCGGAGACGCTGTCCATCTCCTCGTGGTACCAGAGGTCGCGGCCGGCGGTCCAGGCGACGTCGCCGCCGGTGTGCTTGACGACCAGCACATGCTTGACCATCGGCGCGCCGGCCACCGCCTTGTCGGCGTTGGCCTTCAGCGGCACCTTGCGGCCGCCGCGCAGGCCCTCGTCGGAGGTGATGACGAAGTGGCTGTCGCAGTCGACGATGCGGTCCTTCAGGCTGTCGGGCGAGAAGCCGCCGAAGACGATGGAGTGGATGGCGCCGATGCGGGTGCAGGCCAGCATCGCATAGGCGGCCTCCGGGATCATCGGCAGGTAGATGGTGACGCGGTCGCCCTTCTTGACGCCGTTCTTCTTCAGAACGTTGGCGAGGCGCGAGACCTTCTCGTGCAGCTCCTTATAGGTGATGGCCTTCGAAACGCCGGGGTCGTCGCCTTCGAACAGGATCGCGGTCTGGTCGCCGCGGGTCGCCAGATGACGGTCGATGCAGTTGGCGGAAACGTTCAGCGTGCCGTCGTGGAACCAGCGGATGTGGACGTCGTCATTGAAGTTGACATCCTTCACCTTGCTGTAGGGCTTGATCCAGTCGAGCCGCTTGCCCTGCTCGCCCCAGAATGCCTCGGGGTCCTTGACCGACTGCTCGTACATGCGGGCATAAGCTTCCGCATTCACGTGGGCGGTCGCCGCGATCTCGGGCTTCACCGGAAAGAAGCTGTTGTCGGTCATGAGTGCGATTCCCCCGTGGTGCTTCCGAATTGGCCGGAAGATGTTGCAGGGCGGCGGGCCGCCGCCCGGAATTGAGCGGCATTATCCACACAAGTTGCGGGACGAACAAGCAAATCGGCCCCCGCAGGCCCCCCGACCAAAGGAGGATTGTGTCGCTGATTTTGCAGCGCGAGACTGTTTCTTCCTCAAGCATACCAAGGCACGCAGGTTTCGGCGCCGTTCGGGTCCGAATCATGGGCGACCGCGTGCCGCGACCATCCGCCGCGCCGCGGTGCAGCATGCACCGTGTCGGCCCTGTAACGAACAGTCCCTTGCTTAACCCGACCTTAACCGACTGACAGCTATAGAGTTGCTGCATCACGGTAACGATCATCGGCGGCAAGGATCGCAATGGCCAGCACCACCAACGCGGACGATCTTCCCGAAGCGGGCGACACCGCCGGCCGCCTGACCGGTCTGGCCGACCGCACCAGCCTGACGGCCATCGACGCCACGCTGCGCGCCCTGGGCGCGCCCCTCACCGCCACCTCCGCCGCCGGCATGGCCGACGTCGCCCGGCGCATGCTGCAGGCGACCAACGACTTCCGCGCGGCGATGCAGGACGCGGCGGAGTAGGTTTTCGAGTGCGTAGTTCGGCGGCGAATGCCCCCTCCCCATCCCTCCCCCGCTTCGCGGGAGAGGGGGTAGGACGCATGCCGGAGTGATATCGAGGACAGCGGCAGTCCCCTCTCCCACCGAAGGTGGGGGAGGGTTAGGGAGGGGGCGTTCGGCAGCTCCTTTAGGCCGGCACACCTACCCCCGCCAGATCGCACACGTGGGCCCATTCCTCCTCGCTGACCGGGCAGACCGACAGGCGGGATTGGCGGACCAGGGCCATTGATTGCAGCAGCGGGTCGGCCTTGATCTGCTTCAGCGTGACGGGCGTCTTCACCGGCATCACCGGGGCCACGTCGACCATGCCGAAGCGGCCGGATTCGTCGCTGGGGTCCGGGTAATAGGTACGGACGATCTCGACGATGCCGACGATCTCCAGCCCTTCGTTGGAGTGATAGAAGAAGGCGCGGTCGCCCACCTCCATCGCCTTCAGATTGTTGGACGCCTGGTAATTGCGTACCCCGTCCCAATGGGTCCGGCCGTCGGCGACCATGCGGTCCCAGGAATATTTGAACGGCTCGGATTTCACCAGCCAGTAGGCCATCGCCGGCGCTCTCCCGCTCAGGCCTTGGGGTAGACGCGGCGCCAGGGCCGGATCGTCACGCTGTCGAACAGGCCGGCCTTGGCATAGGGGTCGCCGGCGGCGAAGGCTTGCGCGGCGGCGGCATCGGCGCACTCGACGATCAGCAGGCTGCCGACCATGCCGCTCTGGTCGTCCGACAGCAGCGGGCCGGCGACGAAGATGTGGTCGGCGTTGGCCTCCAGATAGGCCAGATGCTCGGCGCGGTTGGCGGCGCGGATATCGGCGGCACCCGCCTTGTCGACGCAATGGAACATGAACAGCATGCGGCTCGCTCCTTCATACGGTGGAGCGGGAGCCTAGCGCAGCCAGCAGCGGGGGGAAAGCGCCGGCTGAAGCGTCACACCACCAAGCGCGGACGCCGCGACGGTGCCTTGCCGCCTTTGCAGGGGGAATAGCCGCCGGGGGCGATGCGGCCCGGATTGATCCCCGTGCGCGAGATCTCGCCGAAACCGCTCAGCCCCATCTCCGCCGCGGCAGCCAGCGCGACGCGGCCGCAGGCCTCGGCGTCGCTGCCGGCATGGTGGTGGTCCAGTGCGATGCCCAGGAAGTCCGCCAGATGGTTCAGCCGGTGCGCCGTCAGCGTCGGCCAGGCACGCCGCGCCATCACGACGGTGCAGAGATAGTCGCAGGCCGGCCAGTCCAGACCATAGTCGGTCAGGGTGTGGCGCAGCACGCTGATGTCGAAGGCGGCATTGTGGGCCAGGATCAACCGGCCCTGCACCCGTTCGCGCAAGGTCGCCCACACCTCCGGGAATTCCGGGGCGTCGGCCACGTCCTCTTCCCGGATGCCGTGGATGGCGCTGTTGAAGGAGTTGAAGCGCAACTCGCGCGGGCGGATCAGATGCTCCTCCGTCCTGGTCACGCGGCCGTCCTCGATCCAGGCGACGCCGATGGAGCAGGCGCTGGTGCGGGTCTCGTTGGCGGTTTCGAAATCGATGGCGACGGCGTGGCCGGAAATGACGGTCATTGAGTTCCGATAAGCAGGCAGGTCACAGGCGCAGAATGCTTGCGAGATCCTCGGGCAGCCCGTCTTCCGCCGCCAGGACCCGCAGCTTCAGCAGGCTGGCAACCGCCATGGCGTCGGTGATGGCGCCGTCCAGCACCATGTCGATCACCTCGGCGAAAGGCAGGCGGCGCACCGCCAGAACCTCGGTTTCGTCGGGAGCGGACTCGCCCTGCTCCAGGCCCCAGGCGACGAAAGTATAAGCCACCTCGTCGGTGATGCAGTTGGACAGGTGCAGCTTCATCAACGGCATCCAGCGCCGCGCCGTCAGGCCGGTCTCCTCGCGCAGTTCGCGCGCCGCGGATTCCTGCGGCTCCAACCCCTTGCGCCCGCCGCCTTCGGGGATTTCCCAGCTGTATTGCTTCAGCGGAAAGCGGTACTGGCCGACCAGAGTCACCGTGCCGTCGTCATGGATCGGCACGACGCCGGTGGCGATGCTGCGGGGATGGACGACGCCGTAGATTCCCGGAGCGCCCTTTGGGGTCAGAACCTTGTGTTCGACCACCTCCATCCAGGCGTTTTCGTATTTCGTCGTGCTGGTCAGCACGGTCCAGGGATTGCCGGTGGACTCACCGGATTCGATCGGCACGCGAAGCCCCCTCCGTCGGTTGCGGCCGGAGTATAGTGAGACAGCCCCTCTGCCGCAATGCCCGCACACAGCAGGCCTACAGACAAAAACCGGTAAAATTTTCCAACAATTGAGAATGATGAAGTCGAAATCGTTAAATAATGGTTTCTTGACAGACAAATGCGTCGCACCTACTTCTAAATCACAGCGTCGAATGCCTATGTCATACCCCAATAGGGCTGGATTGATGTTCCGCCCAACGACCTGGAAAGGGCAGATGCGTGGTTCCGCAGGTCAGTCCGCAGGATTTGGAGCGGTGGCGTAACCCCGACTGGCGCATCCGTTTGGCCGCCTGGTGGGAGGGTTATGACCTGTCCCGGCTGCCCCGCGTCTCGCACCGGACTGACCTGTGTAACTTGGCGGAGCGGCGCCATCCCGGACCGGTGGAGGCGGTCGGCAGCGCCACCCTGCCTGCGGCATCGTCCGGCCCGGTGGCGGCCGACGGCAATCCGGAGCTGGACCGGCTGGCGCTGATGCAGCTCGACCGTCACGGCGAACCCGTCTGGTCGCCGGCGCGCAGCGAGGGGGCGCAGCTTCTGTGGGGGCAGGACATGACCGGGCCGGAAGAAGCGGCCTGGATGGTCGACTCCGTCCGCTCCTTCGGGCTCAACCCTGCCAAGAGCGTGCTGGACCTGTCGGCCGGTCTCGGCGGCACCGCCCGCGCGCTGGTTGAGAGTTGCGACACCTGGGTGACCGGGCTGGAGCCGTCGCCGCTGCTGGCGAAGCTGGCGATGGACCGGTCGAAGGCGCTGGGCCTGTCGAAGAAGGCGCCGGTCGCCCATTACGACCCGGAGCATTTCAACCAGGCCGGCAGCTTCGACCTCGTGATGGCCGACCGCATCGTCCACCGGCTGCGCGACAAGGAACTGTTCCTGGACCGCGTCGGCGACTGCGTGAAGCCCAAAGGTGGCATCGCCCTGTTCGATTACGTGATCGACGGCACCCCCGGTTCCTGGGACGCCTGGAACGGTTGGCGGGAGGAGGAGCCGATGGAGGTCTATCCCTGGACCGCCACCCGCATGGCCGACGAGCTGACCCAACGCAACCTCGACCTCCGCATTTCAGAGGATCTGACCCAGCTGCACCGCCGCCACATCATCGACCGCGTGCGCAGGCTGGCCGACACGCTGGCGAACGCCGTCCCGCCGCCGGCCCCGGTACTGGCGGCGCTGAAGCGGGAGCTTGCACTGTGGTGGGCACGGCTGCGCGTGCTGGGCAGCGGCCTGCGCTTCGTCCGCTATGTGGCGATGAAGCCGGCGTGATGCGCTCAATGTTCATATGAGTAAAGAACGAGTTCGCAGAGACGTCATAGGATGATGGACGGGGCCGGCCCCGTCGCCGCCCATTAGGGAGGTGACGGCATGGCATCCGTCAACCACGCCCATGCTGGCGCTTTCTTGGAGTCATGCGTTTGATCTGCCGGGGCTTCACCCTACATCTTGCCTGCATGATGTAGGGGCGCCCGCGTGGCTGCTCCAGTCTTTTGGACGATCTTTAGGGTCATTTGACCGATCGTCCTTTGGACCGTCATCACCTGGACCGTAACCGAAGCGCTCTCCCAAGCGCCGATCAAGGCGCACGCCCGACCCAAAGGCCCCAATTCAAGAATTAAGGAGGCTTCCCGTGACCACCTTCACCGGTCAGGATTCGCTCAAGACCCGCCGCTCCCTCACCGCCGGCGGCAAGAGCTACGACTATTTCAGCCTGAAGGCCGCCGAACAGGCGGGTCTCGGCGATCTGTCGCGGCTGCCGTTCTCCATGAAGGTGCTGCTGGAAAACCTGCTGCGGTTCGAGGACGGGCGCACCGTCTCCGTCGACGACGTGAAGGCGGTGGCCCAATGGCTGGTCGACAAGCGGTCCGACCGTGAAATCGCCTATCGCCCGGCGCGCGTGCTGATGCAGGACTTCACCGGCGTGCCGGCGGTCTGCGATCTGGCGGCGATGCGCGAGGCGATGGCGTCGCTGGGCGGCGACCCGACGAAGATCAACCCGCTGGTGCCGGTCGACCTCGTCATCGACCATTCGGTGATGGTCGACTATTTCGGCGGCAACGACGCCTTCCAGAAGAACGTCGATCTGGAGTTCGAGCGCAACCTGGAACGCTACGCCTTCCTGCGCTGGGGCCAGAAGGCCTTCGACAATTTCCGCGTCGTGCCGCCGGGCACCGGCATCTGCCATCAGGTCAACACCGAATATCTGGCGCAGGTGGTGTGGACCGACAACGACCCGTCGGGCAAGCCGGTGGCCTATCCCGACACGCTGGTCGGCACCGACAGCCACACCACCATGGTCAACGGCCTGTCCGTCCTGGGCTGGGGCGTCGGCGGCATTGAGGCGGAGGCCGCGATGTTGGGCCAGCCGATCTCCATGCTGATTCCGGAGGTCGTCGGCTTCAAGCTGACCGGCCGGATGAAGGAGGGCATGACCGCCACCGACCTCGTGCTGACCGTCACCCAGATGCTGCGCAAGAAGGGCGTGGTCGGCAAGTTCGTGGAGTTCTTCGGGCCGGGGCTGGACAGCATGACGCTGCCCGACCGTGCCACCATCGGCAACATGGCCCCGGAATACGGCGCCACCTGCGGCATCTTCCCGATCGATGCCGAGACCATCCGCTACCTGACCTTCACCGGCCGCGACCCCGACCGCGTGGCGCTGGTCGAGGCCTATGCCAAGGCCCAGGGCATGTGGCGCGAGCCGGGCAGCCCCGATCCGGTCTTCACCGAGGTGCTGGAACTGGACATGGCCACGGTGGAGCCTTCGCTGGCCGGTCCGAAGCGTCCGCAGGACCGCGTCGCCCTGTCGGGCATCGCCCAGGGCTTCGCCAAGGACATGACCGAGGCCTACAAGGCCGACGATCCCAAGAAGGCGGTTCCGGTGAAGGGCACCGACTACAGCCTGGAACAGGGCGCCGTCGTCATCGCCGCCATCACCTCCTGCACCAACACCTCCAACCCGGCGGTGCTGGTCGCCGCCGGCCTTCTGGCCAAGAAGGCGGTGGAAAAGGGGCTGAAGCAAAAGCCGTGGGTCAAGACCTCGCTGGCGCCGGGATCGCAGGTGGTCACCGACTATCTCGCCAAGGCCGGGCTGCAGCCCTATCTGGACCGCATCGGCTTCAACATCGTCGGCTATGGCTGCACCACCTGCATCGGCAATTCCGGCCCGCTGCCGGAGCCGATCGCCGCGGCGGTGGAAGAAGGCAACCTCGTGGTCGGCGCCGTGCTGTCGGGCAACCGCAACTTCGAAGGCCGCGTCAACCCGCACACCCGCGCCAACTATCTGGCCTCACCGCCGCTGTGCGTCGCCTATGCGCTGGCCGGCAACCTGAACATCGACCTGACCAAGGACCCCATCGGCACCGGCACCGACGGCCCGGTCTATCTGAAGGACATCTGGCCGAGCAACCGCGAGGTGCAGGACGCCATCGACGCCTCGCTGACCGCCGAGATGTTCCGCAGCCGCTATTCCGACGTCTTCAAGGGGCCGGAACAGTGGCAGGCCATCGCCACGGCGGAGGGCCAGACCTACCAGTGGCAAGAGGGCTCCACCTACGTGAAGCTGCCGCCCTTCTTCAGCGGCCTGACCAAGACGCCGGACCCGGTGTCGGACGTGCGCGGCGCGCGGGCGCTGGCGGTGCTGGGCGACTCCATCACCACCGACCACATCTCCCCCGCCGGCTCGATCAAGAAGACCAGCCCGGCCGGCGAATATCTGCTGAGCTATCAGGTCCGTCCGCAGGACTTCAACAGCTACGGCGCCCGCCGCGGCAACCATGAAGTCATGATGCGCGGCACCTTCGCCAACATCCGCATCCGCAACGAGCTGATCCCCGGCGTCGAGGGCGGCGAGACCAAGCATTACCCGTCGGGCGAGCGGCTGCCGATCTACACCGCCGCCATGCGCTACGCCGACGAGGGCGTGCCGCTGGTGGTCGTCGCCGGCAAGGAATACGGCACGGGGTCGAGCCGCGACTGGGCGGCGAAGGGCACCCGGCTGCTGGGCATCCGCGCGGTGATCGCCGAAAGCTTCGAGCGCATCCACCGCTCCAACCTCGTCGGGATGGGCATCCTGCCCCTGCAGTTCAAGGACGGCGTCACCCGCGCCGACCTGAAGCTGGATGGATCGGAGACCTTCGACATCGCCGGCATCGAACAGGACCTGCGCCCGCGCAAGGACGTCACCCTGACCCTGACCCGCGCCAGCGGCACGGTGGAGACCTACCCGCTGCTGCTGCGCATCGATACGCTGGACGAGGTGGAGTATTACAGGAATGGCGGCGTGCTGAACTTCGTGCTGCGGAATCTGGCGAAGTAAGGCTGTTGGAGTTCAGATAAGGAAAGGGCCGCTTCCCGGTGGGGAGCGGCCCTTTTTCTGTCGAGGCAACCGAAGCCGGCGCTCACGCCGCCCCGGCGCTCGCCATCATGCGGCGCAGGTCGTTGGGGAAGACCGGCTTGTGCAGGATGCGGAAACCGCGGCGCTCGGCCTCCTCCTGGCGTTCGGAGCTGGTGTCGCCGGTCAGGATGATGCCGGGAATGGTCTGGCCCAGCATGGTCTGGACGGCACTCACCGCCTCCGGACCGGTGCGCCCCTGCTGGAGCTGGTAGTCGGCCAGCACGATCTGCGGGCAGCGGCCGTCGGCGCGCAGCCGTTCCAGCGCCTGGTCGCCCGACTTGGCGGTCAGCACGTCATAGCCCCAGCCCTCCAGGATCGCCTTGAGGCCAAGCAGGATGATCGCCTCGTCGTCGATCACCAGCACCATGCCCTTGGCCGCAGTGGCCCCCGTGGCCGCCGGGGCGGCAATCGTCGCTGCGGTCCCGCCGCTGCCGCTCCGCCCGCCGAAGGCGTTGGCGATGGCGCTGATCGCCTGCCCGCGGTCGTTGGCCGCTGCATCGTTGGCAACGGAGTGGCGCGCCAGCGTCGCCGCGGCGACGGCGGTGCCGCCGGCCGGACGCGGCGTGCTCCGGGCGTTGCTCTTGGGAGTGCCAAGGATCACCCGCGGCAGTTCGACCGCGAAGGCTGAGCCCCGGCCCTCCCACGAGCGCACCGTCACCGGATGGCCGAGCAGGCGCGACAGACGCTTGACGATGGCCAGCCCAAGGCCGAGGCCGCGCTCGCTGCGCTCGCCCAGCTGGGTGAATTCCTCGAAGATGTCCTCCAGCCGGTCGGCGGGGATGCCGCTGCCGGTGTCCCACACCTCCACCCGCATGCCGGACGGGGTGCGGCGGCAGCCCAGCAGCACCTTGCCCCTGGTGGTGTAGCGCAGCGCGTTCTCGACCAGATTGCGCAGGATGCGTTCCAGATGGGCCGGATCGGTGCGGACCCAGGCGCGGGTCGGCACGGCGCGCAGTTCCAGCCCCTTCTGGGCAGCGCGCGGTCCGTATTCGGCGACCAGCCGGCCGAGCAGCTGGTTCAGCCGCACCTCGACCGGGGTGGCGACGATCTTGCCGGATTCCAGCCGCGACATGTCCAGCAGACCGTCCAGCAGAGTCTTCAGCGTGTCCAACCCTTGGCGGATGTTGTCGAGGATCGGCAGGGCCGGATTGCCCTGCAGCCGGTCGCTCAGCGCCGCGGTGAAGAGGTAGAGCGACTGCACCGGCTGGCGCAGGTCGTGGCTGGCGGCGGCGAGGAACTTCGACTTGCCCTCGTTGGCTTGGTCGGCCTCCTCCCGCGCGCGGCGCAGTTCGGCCTCGGCCTTCTTGCGGTCGGTGACCTCGACGGCGGCGCAGGTGACGCCCTCCACCCGGCCGGAGGGGTCGCGCAGCGGATCGACGGTCAGATCGAAGAAGCGGTCCTCGCCCTTGCAGCGGATGCGCACCTCTTCCCGCGCGCCAACACCGCTCTCCATGACGCGGCGCTTCAGCGCCATGATGCCGTCTGCATCCTCGCCATGATCGGTCAGGTCGGTGTCGGTGCGGCCGATCAGCGCGTCGGGCGCGACGCCGAGCCACTCCGAATGCGCCCAGGTGTAGCGCAAATCCTGGTCCTGGTTGAACACCACCACGCCGGAATTGCGCAGGCCGGTGCGCACGCGCTCCTCGGCGACGCGCAACGCCTCCTCGGTGCGCTTGCGTTCGGTGATGTCGATGCCGGTCGCGATCAGGTGGGTGACATGGCCGTCGGCGTCGACCATCGGGGTCAGGTTGACGTCCACCACCATCTCGCGCTGGGCCATCTCCCGCGATGCCGACTCCCGCCCCGCCGCCAGCCGCAGCCCGGCGTCGAAGCGGGAGGAGCGGCCGCCCGCCCCCAGCGCCAGCGCCTGCCGCAGCCGCTCGCGTCCGGCCTCGTCGAAGGACAGCCAGCAGATCTCGTCGAAGGGACGGCCGACGATGCGCGCGGCCGGCAGCCCGGCGGCATCGGCCGCGACGCGGTTGACCTGGGCCACCGCCCCGTCCGGCGTCAGCACGCCGACGAAAGCCGGCAGCGCGTCCAGCACGGCGCGGATGTGGCTCTCCGACTGGCGCAACGCGGCTTCCCGCGTTTCCAGCCGGTCGGCCATCGTGTCGAAGGCGTGGCCGAGCTGGCCGATCTCCGACGAACGGTCGGACAGCTTGACGCGGGTGGTGGTCTTGCCCTCGCTCCAGTCGCGGGCGGCCGAGACCAGTGCGTCGACCGGGCGGCGGATGAACAGGGTGCCGCCGATCCAGGCGGCGGCGGCGGCGACCAGGAAGCCGGACAGGGTCATCAGCAGTCCGTCGCGGGTGGCGCGGTCCACCACCCCCATGGCGGCACGGCGGTCGACGCCGACGCTGATGAACAGGTCGCGGATGCCGGCGGATGGCGGGGAGTAGGCGAGGATGCGCGACACGCCGTCCAGCCCGGGCAGCATGGCCACGCCGGCCTCCCTGTCCGACAGCAGCGACAGATAGCCGTCCGGCAGCCGTTCGCCGGCACGGCCCTGGGTGCCCGGCAGCTTCACCAGGATGGTGCCGGACCGGTCGGCGACGGTCAGGGTGGTGTTCTCCGGCATCGGGCGGGCGGCGAACATGGCGGCCAGCCGCGACACGTCGAGCGACAGGGCGACCACCCCTGCCCGCCGGCCTTCGGAATCGGCATAGGGAGCCGCGACCGGCAATTCTCCGCCGGTGTCGCCGGAGTGGGTGATCGTCCATTCGCCGACGGAAAAGCGCCCCTGGGCCATCGCCCGGCGGAAATGCGGCTGGGCCGCCAGCGAGGCGCCGATGCGCGACGGGTCGGCGCTGCACAGGATGCGGCCTTCGCCGTCGGTGACCGACAGGGTGCGGTAATCGGCGGAGCGGACGGCCAGCCGTTCCAGATAGGGCTGGCAGTTCTCGATCTCGCCCCGGCGCAGGAAGCGCGTCTCGGTCACCGCGGTGACCATCAGACGGGCGCTGTCGATGATGCGGAAATGCTCGCTTTCCACCTGACGCAGCAGCCGCTCGGCCTGAAGCGTGACATCGGCTTCGCGCTCCGCCCGCTGTTCGAGCACGCTGTAGATCTGGATCCCGATCGCCGGAAGCACTGCAAGCAGGACCAGGATGAAGAGGCGTGCCAGAAGGGTCATGGCGTAGACGAGGCTCCTCCGCGAAGCCGACCGGATGGAACACCAGATGCGCCACCGTGCCGTGTGTCTATCGCTAACGCACTTATGGTTAAGCGCCGGTTAATTTAGAGAACTGCAGCACAGCATAAACGGAAGGACATGAACGAAAGTCGGCATATTTTCTCTAAAGTGCCGGTAATCGAGCGACATTAATATCTAAACTCCAAACATACCACCATCGGACGGCTATTGTCGAAAGGGGTATGCCCGCGTTTCTGCCCTGATTCCTCACCTGCGCGATGATCCGCAACTTCTCCCGCCCCGAATTTGCGCCAAGGTTCCGGTCAGGGAACAGCGTGCGGAATGCGCTGTTGAAGGCTTGCAATGACCACACCCTTCCTCCTCCCCCCGCTCCGCACCACTCCCCAGGGCACGCCGCGCCGTGTGGGGGTGGAACTTGAATTCGCCGACCTGGATGCGCCGTCGGCCGCAGCCTGCGTGAACCGGCTGTTCGGCGGGACGGTCGCCGTCGAGAACCCGCACCGATGTCTGGTGACGGGCACCCGGCTCGGCGACTTCACGGTGGAGCTGGACATGCGCTCCGCCCACAGCGGCAAGGGGGGAGCGGCGATGCTCGACCCGTTGCGTCCGCTGTGGGGCAACATCGGCAGCCTGGTGATGCCCTTCGAGATCGCCGCGCCGCCGGTGACGGTGGAGCAGATGCCGGAGCTGGAGGAGATGGTCGCCCGCCTGCGCGCGCTGGGCGCCGCCGGGACGGAGGCCAGCCCGCTTTTCGCCTTCGGCCTGCATTTCAATCCGGAGGTGGCGCGGACCGACGCCGACTACCTGCTGGACACGCTAAAGGCCTTCCTGCTGCTGGCCCCCTGGCTGCGGCGGGAGATCCGGGTCGACGTCACCCGGCGGCTGTCAGGTTTCATCGCCGCCTTCCCGACACCGTATGCCGCCAAGGTGGTCGATCCGGCATACCGTCCCGATCTCGGCGGGCTGATCGACGATTATCTGGCCGACAACCCCACCCGCAACCGCGAGCTGGACCTGTTCCCGCTGTTCGCCCATCTCGACCGCGACCGGCTGGCCGCGGCGATGCAGGATCCGCATATCCGCCCGCGCCCGACCTTCCATTACCGGCTGCCCAACGCGCGGCTCAGCGACCCCGGCTGGTCGCTCGCCGCCGACTGGAACCGCTGGGTGACGGTGGAGCGGCTGGCCACCGACCGCGCCCTGCTGGACGGTCTCGGCACCGATTACCGGCGGGCGGCCGAGGCGCAGCAGCTGGACGGCTGGGCCGAACGCATCGACGTCCTGCTCGCTGCCAATCCGGCCCTGCGCAATTCGACTCTGGGCAATTCGAATCCGGACGGGGCCGCCGGCCAGAACGGCGCCCTGGACGACTCCGCCCGTCAGGCGGGCTGAGGGGATCGGGATGGCATCCATCGTCGGCAGATCCCGGCCGCTGGTCGGCATCACCGCCTCGATCCATGGCAGCCGCATCGCCGCCATGGCCAACCGGCTGGCCCTGTGGCGGGCCGGTGCCTCGTCGGTCCGCATCACGGCCGACACACCCTTTCCCATCGACCGGCTGGACGCGCTGGTGGTCGGCGGTGGCGACGACATCGACGCCTCGCTCTACGGCGAATCCGCCCGCCCGCAAATCCGCATCGATCCCGAACGCGACCGGCTGGAGATGCGGGCGCTGGACTGCGCGGCGAAGATCGCGCTGCCGGTGCTGGGCATCTGCCGCGGTTCGCAGATGATCAACGTCCACCGCGGCGGCTCGCTCCACGTCGACATCCACGAGGTGTACGAGGAGGCGCCGCACATGCGCACCGTGCTGCCGCGCAAGCGCATCTGGATCGAGCCGGACAGCCGGCTCTACCGCATCCTCGGCATCGCCGAATGCCGGGTGAACGCCCTGCACCACCAGTCGGTGGACCGTGTCGGCGACGGGATGCGCGTCGTCGCCCGCGAACGGGCCGGCGTCGTCCAGGGCATCGAGGCGCCGAACGAACCCTTCCTGATCGGCGTGCAATGGCATCCGGAATATCTGGTCGCCGACAACCGCCAGCAGGCGCTGTTCCGTCGTCTGGTCGCCACCGCCGCCGGCACCGCTCCGCTGGACGATTTCGTCGAGGTTCCGCCCCGCCGTTCAGTCCGCGCATCCGGTTGACGGTGGGCGGCTGACGGCGCGCAGCTGACGGCGCGCTTGCGTCGCATCGCCCTTCCCGGTCTCTCATGCCCGTTCGACATGCCCAAAACGACGCGGGCGCCGCCGGAGGGATGGCTCCGGGGCGCCCGCGGTGACTGCCGCGATGCGGACGGTTACTGGCTGCCGCCCTGGTCCGGGCCGCAGTTCGGGGTGCCCGGCGGGCAGTGGGTGCCGGTGGCGGTCTGGTTGTCGCGCGGAATGTTGCTGCCGGTGTTGTTGCCCATGCCCGACGGCGCGGTGGTCACGCCCGGCATCGACGAACCCGAGCCGTTGCTGTAGGTGCCCGACGAACCGGACGTGCCCGGCATGTCCACACCGCCGGTCGAGGAACCGGCCGACGGCGAGGTGGTTGCGCCCGGCGTGGTGCGGACGACGCCGTCCGGCCCGGTGTAGCCGCTGCTGGTGCTCGGGGCGGTGTCGTAGGCGCCGCTGCTCTTGACGGCGCCGGGGCTCTCTGACTGAGCCGTCTGGGCCATGGCCGGTGCGGCCATCAGGAGAACCGCAGAAACGGCGCCGATCATCAGGTTACGCATCCTCGAACTCCTTCATGGTGGCAACGCCTCGCATTCGGGCGTCTTTCAAAATGAGGCGAACGTCGCGCCTCGAGCCGCTTCGCGACTTCCGGCGTGTGCCTCGCGTCTTTCACCGGTTTAGAACAGGGCAGCACGAACTTGGTTTCGGTCTTCGCCTTTTCTTTTTTTGGAAGCCTGCGGCAAAAGCGTACCGCACGGGTCTCCTTCGGCGAGATACGGAAGCCCAGCCGCCCATGCGGGAACAACGGACCTGCACCGGGGTTCAAGCCGCGAGGCGGACGGTCCCCCGCCGCCCACAATCCCGACGTGCCCCGATGAAGCTCAACTCCTCCGCCCTTCCCGCCGATGCTCCCGAGCCTGGGCCGCCACCGCCGGCAACCGGCCCGGTGCTCCGCCCCGGCCTCACCTGCTGGCGGACCGAGCGGGCCGGGCGCGTGGCGGTGCTGGTCGACGGCGCCGACTATTTCGTCGCCGCCCGCGCCGCGATGGAGCGGGCGCGGCAGTCGATCCTTCTGGTCGGCTGGGACATCGACCCGCGCATGCGCCTCGATCCCGACAGCCGGGAGACGCTGGGCCGCTTCCTCGCCCGGCTGATGCGGTCGCGTCCCGGCCTGCATGTGCGGGCGCTGAAATGGGACATGCCCTTTCCCATCGCGCTAGACCACCCGCACGAACCGCTGGAACGGCTGGACCGCAGCACCGGCCGCCGGCTGACCGCCCGGCTGGACGGCGAGTTGCCGGTCGGCGCCGCCCAGCACCAGAAGCTGCTGGTGATCGACGATGCGCTGGCCTTCTGCGGCGGGATCGACTTCTCCTTCGACCGCTGGGACACGTCGGAGCATCGCGACGACGACCCGCGCCGCCTCTGTCCGAACGGCGAACCCTATGGCCCGCGCCACGACGTGATGATGATGGTCGACGGCGATGCCGCCCGCGCGCTCGGCGAACTGGCGCGGGAGCGCTGGCGCAGTGCCACCGGCGAGGCGCTGGAGCCCTGCCCTCCGCCCGGTCTGGAGTCCTTCGATCATGATCCCTGGCCGGACTGCCCCCTGCCCGACTGCGCCCACCCGGTCTTGACCGACGCGCAGGTCGGCGTGTCGCGCACCGTGCCGGCAACCGACGGCCATCCGGCGATCCGCGAGAGCGAGGCGCTGACCTTTGCCGCCATCGCCGCGGCGGAGCGGACGATCTATCTGGAGAACCAGTATTTCGCCTCCGCCCGCGTCGCCGAGGCGCTGGCCCGCCGCCTGGCCGAACCCGACGGGCCGGAGGTGGTGCTGGTGGTGTCGATGGAAAGCCCGAGCTGGTTCGACCGCATGGCGATGGACACGCCGCGCGCGGTCGCCCTGCGCTGCCTGCGCGAGGCCGACCGCTTCGGCCGGCTGCGCGCCCTGACCCCGGTGACGGAACAGGGCCGGCCGGTGATCGTCCATTCCAAGGTGGTGGCGGTCGACGGCCGGCTGCTGCGCATCGGTTCGTCCAACCTGAACAACCGGTCGATGGGCTATGACACCGAATGCGACCTGACCATCGAAGCGCCGCAGGAGGACGGACCGGAACGGGACCGGGCGAAGGCCGCCATCGAGGGTGTGCGCAACCGCCTGCTCGCCGAGCATCTGGGCATCGGGCAGGACCGGCTTGAAGCGGAGATTGCGAAGACCGGAAGCGTGGTCGGCGCCATCGACCGGCTGCGCCGGCCGTCCGGGCGGCGGCTGGCGGATTTGCCGGCCAGCGATCCCAGCCTGACCGAACAGGCCTTCGCCGCTCTGCGCATCGCCGACCCGGACGACCCGAACGAGGCCTGGGCTCCGTGGAAGCGCCTGCCCTTGCCGCCGCGCTCCGCCCTGCGCGCCGGCGCCGCCGCGTTGCTGACGGTCGGTCTGGCCACCGGAGCCTGGGGAGTCTTCCGCTCCATGCGGGCAAAAAAACACCCCGCGCGCGACTGACGCCGGCGCGGGGGCCTGGGTAGGAGTGGCTGACGCTTACCGCGTCTCCGCCACCCTGCCGTCGTCGGAGATGACGATCTCGACGCGGCGGTTCTGCTGGCGGCCGGCGTCGTTGCTGTTGCTGGCGACCGGCTGCGCCTCACCCATCCCCTGGGTAACGATGCGGGACGGCGAGACGCCGCGGGCGGTCAGCGCGTCGCGGACGGCGTTGGCGCGGGCCTCCGACAGGCGCAGGTTGGTGGCGTCGCTGCCAGTGTTGTCGGTGTGGCCCTCGATCCGGATGGTGCGGCCGGGCTGCGCCTGCAGGAAGCGGGCAAGCCGGTCGACCCGGTCATAGGCGCCGGGGGTCAGCTCCGCCCGGCCGGTGGCGAACAGGATGTCGCCCAGCGTCATGACCAGCCCGCGCTCGGTCCGCTGCGCCTGCAGGTCGCGCAGCTGCTGCTCAAGCTCCGTGTTGCGGGCCTGGAGGCGGTAGGTGTCGGCGTTGGCGACCACGGTCTGGGCGCCCTTCACCCCGGCCGTCTCCTGGGCGATCTGCACCCGGCGGCTGGCGATGTAGGCCTGGTGGTCGACCTCGGCGGCGTCGGCGCCCTGGTCGCGCATCGCCTCGGCCCGGCGCAGCGCCTGCTCGGCGTCGCGCAGCTGCAGCGGAGCGTTGCCGGCGACCTGCGGGTTGGCGGCGGCGAGGCTGTAGTCCTGGCGCGCCTGGGTCAGGGCGGCGCTGTCGGTCGGCTGGGTGGCGCAACCGGCGAGCCCGAGGCCCAGCCCGGCCAGCACGAGGATGGTGCGGGGAGCGAACGCGGTCATTGACGCACCTCCGGATAGCTGTAGCCCCAGCTGTTGCCGCCGCTCGTGCCGCCAATGGTGCCGAGGGAGCCGGCCGGCGCGGGCGGAGCGGCAGGCGGAACGGCATTCGGAACGGCGGCCGGAGCCCCGTAGCTGGAGCCGCTCAGGTTGGAATCGCCGTAACCGGACGTGCCATAGCTCGACCCGCTGTAGACCGGCGCCCTGTTCGGCGCGGCAGCCGATTGCGGGGCGTTGGGAATCGCGGACTTGGCCACCGCGGTGGCGGCCTGCTGCGTCACCGCGCGCTGCGAGGTCACCGTCGCCAGTTCGGCATCGACGCGGGCCTCCTCGGCCAGACGGCGGGCGCGGGTGCGTTCGTCGGCCCGCATCGCCTTGTCGGCGGAGGCCAGCTTGTCACGGGCGCTCTGCAGCGCAACGGGAGCGTATTGCAGGGCGTTGGCGCGCTCGGCCTCCTGCACCGCCTGGGATGCGGCGCCAAGCTGGGCGGTGGGCGGCGGCACGTCGGAGGCGCAGGCGGCCATGCCCAGCGCCGCCGACAGCACGGCGGCGGCTCGCCACCGGATCGGGTTCGCGGATTTGCGGGTCATCGGATCGGTTCCTTTCGGATCGGGCTTCACGCCGGAAACCGGGGGTCTGGCCGGAAGGCTATGTCCTTCTGGTCCATGTCCTTTCGGGGATGTCTCGCGCCTCAAACGCGCAAGGCGGGGTGAAGGTTCCGCAGGAACTCAGCCGCCACCGCGCGAAACGCCGCTCTGCGCCGCCCGGCGCCCCTCCCGACGATTCTCGCGGCGATGGCGGACCAGCCGCAGCACATAGGTGCCCAGCAGGACGATGAACAGCACCAGCGTCGCCGGCACCATCCAGTCGGCGATCCAGGGGAAGCCCACCCGCACCAGATAGCCGGTGGCGGCCAGCACCAGCGACCACAGCGCCGCACCGGCGGCGGCATAGAGCAGGAACACCCCCATCGGCAGCCCGCAGGCCCCGGCGGGAACGGAGATCAGCGTGCGCAGCCCTGGCAGCGGCTGGCACAGCAGCACGGCGAGACCGCCGCGCCGGGCGAACCATTCGGTGGCGCGGTGGACCTGCTCCGGCTTCACCGTCAGCCAATGGCCATGGCGGCGCAAGAAGGCCTCGAACCGCTCGCGCCCCATCCAGTGCGCCGGCAGATACCACACCAGCTCCCCGACGGCGGATCCCGCCCCGGCGGCCAGCGCCACCAGCAGCAGGTTGAACTCCCCCGTCGCGGCGCCCATGCCGGCCAGCGGGATCACCGTCTCCGCCGGCACCGGCGGCAGCACGCGGGCCAGGATCAGCATCAGGAAGATGCCGAGATAGCCGAACTGCTGCACGATCTGGATGATCCACTCGGTCATGGTGTCCACAAGGGTCGGGGGATGAGCCGGTTCTCCACCTGTGAACCGCGCGAGCCTTGCGGTCGTTCCCCATTTCCCGTCTTCTTGACTCCAATCAAGGCGAGTGCCGTTCGTCCACGGTTTAGTGTCTCCATCATGACCGCATCCCTCACCCTCGCCGCCGCCCTGCTGTTCCTCAGCCATGCCCTGCCGTCCTGGCCGGGGGTGCGGCCCGCCCTGATCGCCCGGCTCGGCCGCGGCGGCTTTGCGACGATCCATTCCGTCGGCTCTCTGGTGACGCTGGCCCTGTTCGTGCTGGCCTACCGTGCCGCCGACGGCGGGGAGGTGGTGTTCACCCCCTTCGACTGGGCGGCTCCGCTGGTCGCCGTGGTGATGCCGATCGTCTTCCTGCTTCTGGTCGCCCGCGTCACCACCCGCTTCGGCAGCCAGAGCGAGCCCAACCCGCCCCGCGGCATCTACCGCCTGACCCGCGCGCCGGGCAGCCTGGCGTTGCTGCTGTGGGCGCTGGCCCATCTGAACGCCACCGGCGATGGGCGCCGCGTGCTGCTGTTCGGCACCATGGCGGCCATCGCCCTGTTCGCGCTGGTGAAGAACGAGGTCGTGCTGCGCCGCAGCCCCGGCGGCCGCGCCTTCCGGGCGGAGACCTCGCTGCTGCCGCTGGCGGGACCGCAGGGCTGGCGCGGGGCGCTGCGCGGACTGGCGGAGATGGGACCGGCGCGGCTGGCCGGCGGGCTTGCCGCCTATGGGGGCATGCTGATGCTGCACCCCCTGCTCTTCGGGGTGGATCCACTCTACTGGATAGGTTGAGCGGGACGGCGGACCGGCGCATCTGTTGAGGACGGGACAGGAGTACCGCGCCCCGGCGCCACTGTGCCCGACGACACCGTGCCCTCCGCCACTGTTCCAGGAAGCTCCCGCATGAAAATCCGCGAGATCATGACCCGCGACGTGCAGACGGTACGGCCCGACGAGAGCATCCGCCGGGCCGCGCAATTGATGGACCAGTTGAACGTCGGCATCCTTCCCGTCTGCGACGGGCGGGATCTGATCGGCGTGGTGACTGACCGCGACATCACCGTCCGGGCGATTTCCGCCGGGAAGCAGCCCGACCGCTGCAAGGTGTCGGAGGTGATGACCGCCAACCCGCGCTATTGCTACGAGGACGACCCGGTCGGCAGCGTGACCGAACTGATGGCCGGCCAGCAGGTCCGGCGGGTGCCGGTGGTGGACCGCAACGACCGGCTGACCGGCATCGTCTCGCTGGGCGACCTTGCCACCGATGCCAAGAACGACCGCGCGGTTCAGGACGCGCTGGAACGGATTTCCTCCCCCTCCCAGCCGGACCGGACCTGACCAGCCCCTTCAGCAACTGGAGCCGACCATCATGGAACACACTCTGGGTCCCAACGACCCGCGGGTCCGTGAACGGGCCTATCAGCTTTGGGAACAGGAAGGGCGGCCCGACCACCGCCATCTCGACCATTGGGCGCAGGCCGCCCGCGAGATCGAGGAGGAGGACCGCCGCAATTCCGGCGGCCCCCATGTCAACAGCCCGGAAGCCGGGCTGGCGGTCCCGGATGACGTCGCCGCCCGCAACCAGCGGGAAGCGGCGGCGCATCTGGGCCAGTCCTCGGTGCCGTCGGACAGCTGACGGCCGGCATTGAAGCGGGGGAAGCGGTCACTCGATCTTGAGGCTGACCGCTTCCATCCCCTTTTCGCCCTGGCGGACGGTCATGCGCACGCGCTGCCCGTCGTCCAGGCCGCGCAGGCCGGCGCTTTCCAGCGCACGGGCGGGAATGAAGACGTCGCGACCGCCGTCGTCGGGCTGCGCGAAGCCATAGCCCTTGCCGCCGTTGAACCACTTCACGGTCGCGCCCACCTCGCTGGTCGGGCCGCTGGCCTGCGGCGGGCGCGGGCCCCGGTCTTGGCCCCGGTCTTGGAAGCCGCGATCCTGACCACGATCCTGGAAGCCCCGATCCGGCCCACGGCCCTGGAAGCCGCCACGGTCGCCGCCCCGGTCACCGAAATTGCGGTCGCCGAAGTTGCGCTCACGCGGACCGCCGGCATCGCGGCGCGCCCCAAATCCGCGATCACTGGGCCCACGATCACCGGGCCCACGATCGCCAAACCCGCGATTCCCACGGTCGCCGAAGCTGCGCTCACCGCCCCGGTCGCCGCCCCGATCACCAAAGCCGCGGTCGCGCGCCTGCGGGCGGGCGGGAGCGGCGGTGGAGAGGTCGACGGAATGCAGGACGCTGACCTGCTGGCCCTTGCGGTCCTCGACGATGTCGACGACGACGGTGGCGCCGTCCGGCAGGGTGGTGTGGCCGGCGGGCACGACGAGCGAGGCCGGCAGCAAGGCGTCCTTGCCGCTGTCGCCGACCTTGACGAAGCCGTAGCCGCGTTCGGGGTTGAACCATTTCACGGTGGCCGTCACCTGGGTGGCGACGACGTTGGGCTGGCGATAGACGTGGCTGCGGGGCGGCTGATTGTGCATGGGAAACCCGAACTCCGGCAAACAGAAGCGGCGCCCTTGCCAGCCCATCTATGGACCGGTGGACGCCAACCCCTGACAAATCGCCCGTCCGGGCGCTCTTGGCAAGTCGGGACCGCTCCGAATAAGCCGGACGGGCCATGAAATCACACAAGTGACGTCACACGGGCGGGCGTCAGCCCATCAGTCGGTCCATCAATTGGTCTGGGGGCAACTGGTCTGAGGCCAACTGATCCGGGGCCAGACGGTCGGGTGCCGGCGGCGGCTCACGCGGCGGAACGGGGATCGGCCCCGGCGGCTCCCCCAGCGGCGGGCGCGACGGATCGCCCGGCACCGGCATCGGCTCGTCGGGTACGGACGGCTCGCGCGGCGGTGCCGGCGGAAAGGGTCCAAGACTGAAGGTCATGCATCGCTCCTCGACACTGTTCAGGGCAACCGGCTCCGTCAGCCGCCATGGCCGCCGGGGGCGGTCCGCGACAGGCGGCGGGCGTCGTTCAGGCTGTTCATGCAGCGGGTCTCGTCGCCGTCGCGGGCGGCGCTGCGGGCGGCGGTCACCAGCGATTCCAGCTGGGCGTTCCGCGCCGCCTGCCCCATCAGCCCGTCGCCCCCGCCTGAACCACCCGGACCGCTGTCCGGCGTGGCGCGCGAATTGGCCTGCGGACTGACCGCGGGGGCGGTCGGCATGTTGCTGCCGATGGCCGGCGGTTCGATCACCGCCTGATCGCCGACGGCGGGCGGCGCCACCATGCCACCGGACTGCGCCAGCTCTCCGCTGCTGACGCCCGACCCCTGCTCGTCGCGCGGCGAGGAGCCGGACAGGCCGGGCGCGCCGGTGCCGGGAACGGCGACCGGCGGCGGTTCGGTCGACAGGCCCTGGTCGGCGGCGAACTGCTCCACCATCGCGGCGCAGCCCGCGGGGGCCGCTCCTCCCGTCTGGGCCGCCGCCGGCTGGATGGTGAGAAACCCGGCCGCCAAGACGAGGGCGACGGGGACGACAGGGGCGACGGTGCCAAGCCTCATGAAATCTGTCCGCATCGGTCGCGTGCTCCTCGGATCGGCTATGCCACAAGAGGCGTGTTCCGACCGAATCAACGGCGGGGGGAGGGGCGCGGTTCCGGCGGACGGACGGAAGATCGGCCCGGCCATGCATCTTGCTCATTTCGCGGGCAGCGTGCGGCGGCTGTAGAGTGCTGGTCCTCCTGCTCCCCCATCTCCAAACATACGGTCCGTATTTCCATCATGATCGCCAACATGGCCGCGCTGGGCGCGGCGCTGTGCTGGGCCGCGGGCGGCCTGATCGCCATCGGACCGGTGCGGGTGCTCGGCTCCATCGCCTTCAACCGCGTGCGGCTGACCATCGTCGCCACCGCTCTGCTGATCGCCACGACGCTGATGGGCGGCTGGCAGACGCTGGATACGGGATCGGCGCTGACGCTGGCTCTGTCGGGTCTGCTGGGGATCGTGGTGGGAGACATGGCGCTGTTCTGGTCGCTCAGCCGGCTGGGACCGCGCCGCAACGTGGTGATCTACGCCGCCAACGCGCCGCTGACCGCCCTGCTCGCCTATGCCCTGCTGGGAGAGGCGCTGGGGCCCTGGACCGTCCTGGGCGTGGCGCTGGTCACGCTGGGGGTGATGCTGGCGGTGGCTCTGCGTTCCGGCTCCACCCACAGCTGGGAGGCGATCCAGGGCAGCCTGCTGGCCGGCGTGTCGGTCTGCCTGCTGGCGGCGGTCGGACAGGCCGCCGGCTCGATCATCGCCAAGCCGGTGATGGCGGCGGGCGCCGACCCGATCGCCTCGGCCGCGGTGCGGGTCACCACGGCGGCGCTGATGTTCACGGCGATCGGCGCCCTGTCGGCGATCCGCGGCGGCGGTGCGGCGGCAGGCGGCGGGCTGCCCGGCGGAATGTTCGGTGGGATGCTGGGCGGCCTGCTGTTGCCGCGCGGGCTGACGCCGAAGCTGATGTTGCAGATCGCCGGCAACGGGCTGCTGGGCGTCGGGCTGGGGATGACCTTGCTGCTGGTCGGGCTGGCACACGGCAATGCCGGGGTGGTCGCCACCCTGTCGGCCCTGAGCCCCGTCCTGATCCTGCCGATGATGTGGCTGCTGACGGGTCAGCGCCCGGCGCTGGGCGCCTGGCTCGGCGCCGCGGTCGCCGTGGCCGGAGTTGCCCTGATCGTCAATCGGTAAGCAGCGGCCTCAGCGCGCCGTCTCCACCGCCACGCCCAAGGTGGGCAGCGCCGCCTGAAGCGCGGCGGAGGCGCGGTTGACGGCATCGCGCAGCTCGGCCTTCAGCATCGGCGCGTCCGGCCGATCCTGCTCGCAGGCATGCTGCAGCTTGCGGGCGATGCGCGACAGGTCCAGCAAGCCGACATTGCCGGCCAGCGACACCATGGCGTGGGCGTCGGCCGCCGCGGCCTTCGCCGTCTCCGCCTCGCTGATGCGGTCGGCGCGCAGGGCCAGTTCGGCCAGCGTTCCGTTGACGAAGCGCGGCAGCACCTCGGCGCCCAGCGTTTGGGCCAGCGTGTCCAGCGTTGCCAAGTTCAGCACCGGCGAACTGTCGGAAACCGGAGCCACTCCGGCCAGCACGGCCGCGTCGTCCAGGGCGTCCTCCGCCCCGGCGTCGAGCCAGCGGTCGACCGCCGACAGCAGGGTGTCGCGCTCGATCGGTTTGGTCACATGGTCGTTCATGCCGACATCCAGGCAAAGCTGCAGCTGATCGGTCAACGCATTGGCGGTCAGTGCGATGATGGGCACGGCACCCCGCCGTCCGCCAAGCTGACGGATCGCCGCGGTTGCCTGCAAGCCGTCCATGCGTGGCATCTGCATGTCCATCAGGACAAGGTCGAAATCGCCCTTGCGCATCGCCTCGACCGCCAGGACGCCGTCCTCCACCACCTCGACCGTATGGCCGGCCTTGCAGAGGATGGAGGAGGTGACGATCTGGTTCATCGGCACGTCTTCGGCCAGCAGGATGCGGGCGCAGCGCGTCGCCGCGGCCTCCCGGCGTTCGGTGGCCAGCCCCGGCGCGGCGGCGACCGGCAGCGGCAGTTCGAACCAGAAGGTGCTGCCGACGCCCGGACTGCTCTGCACGCCGATCCGCCCGCCCATCAGCTCCGACAGCTGTTTCGAAATGATGAGGCCGAGCCCGGTGCCGCCATAGCGCCGGGTGGTGGACCGGTCGCCCTGGCTGAAGCGCTGGAACAGGTTGGCCTGTTCGGCCGACGCGATGCCGGGGCCGGTGTCGCTGACGGAGAAGCGCAGCAGGACCGGAGCCCCCTCGCCGTCCTCCGCCGACAGCAGCCCGGCCGATACCAGAACCGACCCGCGCTCGGTGAACTTCACCGCGTTGCCGACGAGGTTCAGCAGGATCTGGCGGATGCGCGCCTCGTCGCCATGGACGAAACGCGGCACGGTGCCGCCCAGCGACAGCTGCAGCAGCAGCCCCTTCTGCGAGGCGGCATTGCTCATCAGGTCGCGGCAGTCGCGCAGCAGCCGGTGCAGGTCGAAGGCGCGCTCCTCCAGCTCCAGCTTGCCGGCCTCGATCTTCGAGTAATCCAGGATGTCGCCGATGATCGCCAGCAGCCCGCGCCCGGCCTCGCGCTGGAGCGCCACATACTGGCGCTGTTCGGCCGACAGGTCGGTGCCGAGCAGCAGGTCGGCGAAGCCGATGACGCCGTTCAGCGGCGTGCGGATCTCGTGGCTCATCGAGGCCAAGAACTCCGACTTCACGCGGTTGGCCGCCTCCGCCTCGGCGCGGGCGGCGGACAGCTCCTCCTCATAGCGCTTGCGCTCGGTCACGTCGCGGACGACGCCGACCACCACGAACTCGCCGTCGGCCCCCACCGTCGGGCGCATGCTGGATTCGACCCACAGGTAATGGCCGTCGCGGTGGCGCAGCCGATGGGTGAAGGTGACGGGAGGCGATCCCGCCTTCATGCCGGCGAAGGCCGTCGCGGCGCTTTCCACATCGTCGGGGTGCAGCAGGGTGGCGGGCGCGCGGCCAACGATCTCCGCCGGATCATGGCCCAGGATGTCGCGCACCGATGGCGACAGGTAGCGCACCGCCCCGTCCGCCTTCATCTCCAGGATCATGTCGGTGGCGTTGTCGGCCAGCAGGCGGTAACGCGCCTCGCTCTCCCCCAGCCGCCGTTCGGCGTCGTGCTGGCGCTGTTCGCGCAACAGCAGGCCGCCCAGGAACAGGGTACCGAACGGAACGATGGCCAGCAGCGGCGGTGCGGTGCGCTGTCCCACCTGCAGCGCCAGTTCCAGGGTCGGCAGCAGCAGCAGGGTCAGCAGCGACACCAGCGTCAGCAGCAGGCCGAAGCCCAGCAACGACACGGCGCCGAGGAGCACGCCACGCCGCTTCACCCACATCGCGAAGCCGACACCGGTCAGGAAGGACAACAGCGCGTTGGCGACGCCGGCCTCCATCCCCACCCCGCCCAGGAAGATGCGGTAGCCGGCGACCGTGGCGGCGGTGATGGCGGCGGACAGCGGGCCGCCGAACAGGGCGCTGAGCCCGACCAGCGGCGTGCGCCCGTCGATGAAGATGCCCGGCCCGATATGGATGGGATGGACCATGGAGAACAGGGCGGTCAGCGCCATCACCGCGCCGAAGACGATCTGGCGGGTGTTCAGCCTCCAGCCGTCGGAGCGGCGGATCAGGAAGGTGTAGGCGAGAACGACGAAGGCGCTTGCCGCAATGTTCTCGGCAAGGTCGTACGCCATCGAAGAAAAGTTGCCCAACATCGTCCGGCCGCCGTCCCCACCCGAATTCCGGCTAGCTCTATACCACGGAAGGGTGTCGCGAAACCGCTAACACCAACGGGCGGGGATGTGATCTGCCGGGGACAAAAGGCGGACCTAAGTCTCGTGTGGGGGGATCAGGCCTCCGCGTCGGGCTGGCGGGCGGGTGCGGCGGCGGCGAAGGCCGGCAGGGCGCGGCAGGCCTCGTCGATGCGCAGCAGGGTGGGATAGCCGTCCAGCGGGCAATCGAGCCGGCGGGCGTTCGCCATCTGCGGCACCAGCAGGATGTCGGCCAGTCCGGGTTCGTCGCCATGGCAGAAGCGTCCGGTGCGCGGATCGGTCGCGAGCTGCGCCTCCAGCGCGGTCAGCCCGATGGCGATCCAGTGCCGGTACCAGCCGTCGACCTCCTCCTGGCTGTGGCCCATCGTCTTCAAATGGTTCAGCACCCGCAGGTTGTTCAGCGGATGGATGTCGCAGGCCACCGCCAGCGCCAGCGCCCGCACCCGCGCCCGGCCCAGCGCATCGGCCGGCAGCAGCGCCGGGGTCGGGTGCGTCTCGTCCAGATACTCGATGATGGCGAGCGACTGGGTCAGCACATGGTGCCCGTCCGGCCCGTCGACCTCCAGCGCCGGCACCAGATGCTCCGGGTTGAGGTCGGCATAGGGCGGCTTGGCCTGCTCGCCCCGGCGCAGATGGACGAAGGCCTGCTCCGGCGCCAGCCCCTTCAGGTTCAGGGCGATGCGCACGCGATAGGCGGCGGAGGAACGGAAGTAAGTGTGGAGTTTCACGGGTGTGTGTCCGCTAGGTTGATGCTGCGCTTTGCCCCCTCCCCATCCCTCCCCCGCTCTCAGCGGACCTATGGTCCGCCTGTCGCGTCAGCACAAAGCATAGCTTTGTGCTGGAGCTCCGCGGGAGAGGGGGCAGGATGCTTGGCGGCGTGAGTTCAATCGCAAAGCAGCGGCAGTCCCCTCTCCCTCGAAGAGGGGGAGGGTTAAGGAGGGGGCATTCGCCAGCCGACACTCTACCAACCCTCACAGCCCCAGATAAGCCTGCCGCACCCGCTCGTTGCTCAACAGCGCGGCGCCGCTGTCGCTCAGCACGATCTCGCCGGTCTCGATCACATAGCCGCGGTCGGCGATGGCGAGTGCGGCGTGGGCGTTCTGCTCCACCAGCAGGATGGTCGTTCCCTCCCGCTTCAGCCGCTGCACGGCGTCGAAGATCTCCGCCACCAGCAGCGGCGCCAGCCCCATGCTGGGCTCGTCGAGCAGAAGCAGGCGCGGCTTCGCCATCAGCGCGCGGCCCAAGGCCACGATCTGCTGCTGGCCGCCCGACAGGGTGCCGGCAGGCTGGTCGCGCTTGACCTTCAGCACCGGGAACATCTCGTACAGCCGGTCGATGTCGTCGTCCGGCTTGCCGCTGCCGCGTCGGTAGGCGCCGAGGCGGAGATTGTCCTCCACGCTCTGCGGTCCGAACAGCTGCCGGCCCTCCGGCACCTGCACCACCCCTTCGGCGACACGGCGCGACGCCTTCATCCGGGTGATGTCGCAGCCGTCGAAAGTGATGCGCCCGCTGCTGGCGGGGTGGACGCCGGACAGGGTGCGCAGCAGCGTCGTCTTGCCGGCGCCGTTGGCGCCGACCAGCGCCACCAGCTCGCCCTCCCGCACGGTCAGGCTGGCCGATTTCAGCGCGTGGATGCGGCCGTAATGGCTGTTGAGTCCCTCGATCTCCAGAAGCATGCTCCGCGCCTCCCTCACGGTGCCGCGCCGAGATAGGCGGCGATGACGTCCGCGTTGGCCGCCACCTCCTGCGGCGTGCCCTCGGCCAGCATGCGGCCCTGATTCAGGGCGGTGATCCGGTGGGAGATTCCCATCACCATCTTCATGTCGTGCTCCACCAGGATGATGGTGACGCCGGACGCCGCGACGGTCTTGATGACCTCGTCGATCTCGCGGCTTTCGGTGGCGTTCAGGCCGGCCGCCGGCTCGTCCAGCAGAAGCAGCTTCGGCTCCGACGCCAGCGCACGGGCAATCTCCAGCCGCTTCAGCGCGCCGTAGGGCATCGCCGCCGCGTCGGCGTCGATGTATTTCTCCAGCCCGACCTCGGTCATCAACTGCGCCGCCCGGTCCTTCGCCTCGCGGTCCTTGCGCACCAGCGACGGAAAGCGGAACAGGGCCGGCAGAAGCCGCGTGTTCAGGTGCAGGTGCCGCCCCACCATGACGTTCTCCAGCGCCGTCATGTTGAAGAAGATCTGCAGGTTCTGAAAGGTGCGCGACATGCCGCGGGCGGCCAGCTTGTAGGGCGCCATGCCCGATACGTCAGCCCCGTCGAACAGCACCCGGCCGCCCGACGGCTTGTAGACGCCGGTCACCAGATTGAACAGGGTGGTCTTGCCCGCGCCGTTCGGCCCGATGATCGAATGGATGTCGCCGGCCGCAACGGTGAAGCTCAGATCGCCGATGGCGAGCACGCCGCCGAACTCGCGGCTGAGATGCTCCACCTTCAGGATCGGCGGGCCGACGCGGCGGGCCTGCGACGTGGTATCGGGGGAAAGATCGGTGGTCGCCAGCATCTTCATGCCCGCCTCCGCGCCGGGAGCAGCGCCGCCAGGGTGGGGAGCAGGCCCTTTGGCATGAACACCATCGTCGCCATCAGGATGCCGCCCAGCACGATCTGCTGGTAGTCCTGGAAGACCGTCAGCGCCTGCGGCAGCAGGGTCAGCACCACCGCGCCGACGACGGCGCCGAAGGTCGACGCCATGCCGCCGAACACCACCATGGTCACCAGCTCGATCGACTTGAAGAAGTCGGCCTTGGCCGGGGTGATCAGGCCGGCGTAATGGGCGAACAGGCTGCCGGCCACGCTGGCGAACACCGCCGACACCACGAAGACCAGCACCTTGAAGCGGGCGGTGTCGACGCCGACCACCTCGGCCGCCACCTCCGACCCGTGGACGGCGCGCAGCGCCCGGCCCATCGGGCTGTCGATCAGGTTCAAGGACAGCCAGACCACGCCGACCAGCAGCACGCCGACCACCCAGTACCAGACCTTTTCGCCATACAGCTCAAAGCCGAAGATCCTGAACGGCTCCACCATCATGCCGTCGGGACCGCCGGTCAGGCCGCTTTCGGTGCGCAGCACGATCGACACGATAATGCCGATGCCGAGCGTCGCCATGGCGAGGTAATGGCCCTTCAGCCGCAGGATCGGCTTGGCGACCAGGAAGGCCAGCAGCCCGACCACCACGGCGCCGGTCAGCAGCGCCAGGATCGGCGGCCAGCCATAGACGCCGACCAGCACGCCCGAGGCATAGGCGCCGATGCCGAAGAAGCCGGCATGGCCCAGGCTGATCTGCCCGGCATAGCCGATCAGCAGGTTCAGCCCGACGCAGACCACGGCGTTGAAGCCGGCCAGGATGGCGATGTCGAGATAGAAGTTGTTGGGCAGGAAGGCCGGCAGGACCGCGATCACCGCGCCCAGTGCCAGCAGGCCGGTCAGCCGCCCGTGAAGGAGTGCGTTCATCGGTTCTACTGTCCTTACACCCGTTCGGTGCCGCGCTTGCCGAACAACCCGTTCGGCATGAAGAGAAGGACGGCCAGGATGATGACGAAGGCCACCGCATCCTTGTAGGCCGAGGAGATGTAGCCGGCGCCCAGCGCCTCCGCGACGCCGACGATCAGCCCGCCGGCCACCGCACCCGGCCCATGGCCGAGACCACCCAGAACCGCGGCGGTGAAGCCCTTCAGCCCCAGCATGATCCCCATCTCGGTGTAGGAGAAGGTGATGGGGGCGACCACCGCCCCGCCGACGGCGCCCAGCGCCGCCGACAGCGCGAAGGAGGCCAGCACCACCCGCTTCACATCGATGCCGACCAGCTGTGCAGCCAGCCGGTTGTGCGAGGTGGCGAGGATCGCCTTGCCGGTCAGCGTCCGGTTGAAGAACAGGCCGATGGCGACGATCAGCACCGCGGCGGTGCCCACCACCCACAGCGACTGCGGCTGCATCGAGGCGCCGAGGAACTGGATCGGCGTTTCACCCGAGAAGGCGTCCAGCCGCTTGAAGTCCTTGCCCCAGACCAGCTCCGCGACGCCGCGCAGGAAGATCGAGGCGCCGATGGTGATGATGATGAGGGTGACGGTCGAGGCGTTGCGCGCCCGTTCGACCGCGAATTTCGCCACCAGTACGCCGACCAGCATGGCGCCGCCGCAGCCGATCAGGATCGCCAGCGGCAGCGGCACACCCGACGCCGTCAGGGTGGCCGACGCCATGCCGCCGATCATGATGAACTCGCCCTGGGCGAAGTTGATGACGTGACTGGCGTTGTAGATGATCGAAAAGCCGAGCCCCGCCAGCGCATAGATCGCGCCGATGGTCAGCCCCGACAGCATGTATTGCAGCAGTTCCGCGAACATCGTTGGGTTTCCGCTTCGCAGGCCCCCTCCCCCGCCCTCCCCCGCTTTGCGGGAGAGGGTGCCTCACGGGAAAGCGGCGGCAGTCCCCTCCACCGCTGAAAAGCGGGGGAGGGTTAGGGAGGGGGCATCGTGGCGTTAGTTAAGATAGGGCGGGAATCCTCCCTCACTTCACCAGCGACCAGTCGCCCTGCTTGACCTCCACCATGTGGAAGGCGTCCAGCGTCAGGCCCATGTGGTCCTTCGGGCTCATGGTCACGGTGCCGCCGGTGCCGACATAGCCCTTGGTCTGCTCGATGGCGTCGCGCATCTTGGCCTTGTCGGTGCCGCCGGCGCGCTTCACCGCGTCCAGCGCGATCATCAGACCGTCATAGGCATGGCCGGCGAAGGTCGAGACTTCCGAGTTGAAGCTGTCTTCATAGACCTTGGTGAACTCGGTCACGACCTTCTTCTGCGGGTCGCTGTCGGGCAGCTGGGCGGCGACGACCAGACCGGCGGCCGGCAGGCGGACACCCTCGGCGGCACCGCCGGCCAGACGGATGTATTCCTTCGACGCAACGCCGTGCGACTGGTAGAGCGGCAGCGAGATGCCGAGCTGGCGGTAGTTTTTGGTGACCACTGCCGGACCCTGGCCCAGGCCGAACACCAGAACCGCCTGGGCGGCCGCGGCGTTCTTGATCTTGGTCAGCTGGGCGGTGACGTCGGTGTCCTTGGCGCCATAGGTCTCGTCGGCGACCAGTTCGATCCCGCGCTCCTTGGCGACGGCGACGGTCTGCTCGCGGCCCGACTTGCCGAAGCCGGAGTCCTCGGACAGCAGGGCCAGCTTGGTCAGCCCGCGCTTCTTCATGTCCTCCATCACCTTTTCCGCGGCCATGCGGTCGGTGTGGGGGGTCTTGAACACCCACTTCTTCACCGGCTCCACGATCACCACCGCGCCGGCCAGCGAGATGAACGGCACGCCGGCACGCTCCACCAGCGGCACCGCCGCCATGGTCGCCGCCGTCGTGGTGCCGCCGACGATCACGTCGACGCCGTCGCTCTCGATCAGGCGCTTGGTGAAGGAGGCCGCCTTGTCGGCAGCGCCGCCGTCGTCATAGACGGTCAGCTGCACCTGACGGCCATCGACGCCGCCCGCCTTGTTGATGCGGTCGGCATACAGCTCCAGCACCTTCTTCTCCGGATCGCCGAGGAAGGAGGCCGGACCGGTGGCCGAGATGATGGCGCCGACCTTGATCGGGTCCGCGGCCTGTGCCGCCCCGGACAGCAGGCCGGATGCCGCCGTCATGGCGGTCATGGCGGTGAAGGCGATGGTGGCAAGCAAACTTTTGCGCATGATGTCCTCCCGATTGCTGCCCCCCTTTGCACGAGGGACCGGACCGAAGCCCGATCCCTCGTGCTGAGGGACGATTTGTTTCACATAATGTTTCAAACGAAATGATTTCGAAAGACCAATTTCAGCTCCCGCAACCACAATCGAAATACGGATGTTGCGGCCCGCTTCCCCTCCCCTTTGCAATCCTTCCCGCTTCTGGCCGGCAGATCGTCATTTCGTTTTATGACACAAAATTACTTTGAGACGCCAACCTAGTGTATCACGTTATTGATTGTCAAACGGAAAGTCCGGATTGCCTCCTATCGGCCGCCCGCCAGTTCATCCACGCTGTCGGGGCACTGGCCCAACCGGCATCAGGTTTCGTATACAATTCCATCGCGCCGCCTCACTCCGGTCCATCCGCATCACAAGCCGTATCGATAAGGACACCCCACCCGCATGGCCCGCCCGCGCCGCCCCGAAGACCTTGCCGCCCAGTTGACCGAAGCGATCGCGCCGCGCGCGAAGTCGCTGATCATCACCGTCTATGGCGACGCGGTGCTGCCGCATGGCGGGTCGCTGTGGCTGGGCAGCCTGATCGAGCTGATGGGCCTGTTCGGCATGAGCGAACGGATCGTCCGCACCTCGGTCTTCCGTCTGTGCAAGGACGACTGGCTGACCAACACCCAGATCGGCCGGCGCAGCTTCTATCGCGTCACCGACAGCGGGAAGGAGCGCTTCGCCGCGGCGGAACGGCGGATCTACGCGCCGCTGGCCCGCGAGTGGAACCGTGGCTGGGACCTGCTGATGGTGCCGCCCAACGCGCTGGACGCCGAGACGCGCGACGCTTTGCGGCGGGAGCTGACCTGGCAGGGCTTCGGCACCGCGTCGGCCACCGTCTACGCCCATCCCAACTGCGACGAGGCGGCGATGCACCGCTCGCTGGCCGAGTTGGGGGTCGCCGACAAGATCGTCCACATGAAGGCCAGCCTGGACCGGGCGGAAGGGTTCGGCGCGCTGCGCGATCTGGTGCGCGGCTGCTGGGACATTGACCAGCTCGAACACGACTATGCGGCGTTCCTGGATCACTTCCGTCCGGTCTGGGCGGCGATCGACGCCGCCGAGGCGCCGGCCCCCGCCGCCTGCTTCGTCCTGCGTACGCTGATGATCCATGATTTCCGCCGCATCCTGCTGCGCGACCCGATGCTGCCGCCCGACCTGCTGCCGGCGGACTGGCCGGGCCAGGAATCGCGGATGCTGACCCGCAACCTCTACCGCCGCCTCGCCGGCCCGTCGGAATCCTTCCTGATGCAGGCGGCGACCACCGCCAACGGACCGCTGCCCGATGCCCAGCCCGCCTTCCACGGCCGGTTCGGTGGGTTGGAGACCATACCGGCGGGTTGACCAGCGATCTGCGACAAAGGGTGCCCGTGGAAGCCGCTCCTTCGGCCTAAAGTTCATACATAAAATGCAAGGCATCGCGGTAAGCTGGGGTCGCAGCCGTCCGATCCAACCGTTCCCGGGACACCGCCCATGCTGACCATCGTCTACCGCAGCGAGGCCGTCGACCGGCTGCCCTACAGCGCCCTTGCCGACATCTGCCTGTTCAGCGCCCGCAAGAACCGCGAACTGGGCGTCACCGGTTTCCTGGTGGAGTTCGAGGGCATCTTCCTGCAGGTGCTGGAAGGCGAACCGGATGTGGTGGAGACGCTTTTCGCCCACATCGCCGCCGACACGCGCCACAGCAATGTCGAGCTGCTGCTGCGCGAAACCACCGTCGGGCAGCCCAATTTCGGCTTCTGGGCGATGAATTTCGGCCCGCTCGACACCCCGACCTTCTGGCAGGCGGTGTTCGGCTCCCCCGTGCGGACCGAGGAGTTCCGCCGCCGGTCGCACGATGCCGATTTCGCGCTGGACGTCCTGGCGCGGGCCTACATGCATGCCTGCATCGCCGCCGACGTCGATGCCGCGACACGCGATCTGGTGCGCGGCAACATCCCCTGCTTCGAAGCCGCCTGACCCCGACGGGGTCCAGCCTTTCGATACCGCACGATCGGATAAACTCCGTTTTGCGAACGAATTGATCTGGATCAATTCGGCGCACTCGCATGCATTCTGCTTTTAAATCAAGAAGTTGGCGGATTTTCCAGGCCGGCTTAAGTGATACAGATGCCGTTGATGACTGCAAAATTCTGTGTCATATAAAGACCACAGGGCGCCAGTGGTAATGTGAGCGCCCGCGGAATGCCCCCGGAGGAAACGCCCCCATGTCCAAGGACTACACCCCCATCGCCAACACGATGGAGCTGCCCCCCGCCACGCCGCAGCCGAACGTCTATCCGCTGTCCTGGGTGTCGCAGACCAAGAAGCTGGAAGAGGTCTATGCCGCCGCCCAGCGCGAGAACTGGGACCCGGCCAAGCTGCCCTGGGACAGCTTCGACGTGTCGCGCTACAGCTGGGAGGAGCGGGAGGCCATCGCCTATTGGTGGACCATCCTGTCGGTGTTCGACGCCTCGGCCCCGCCGGTGTTCGCCCATGCCCTGATCAAGACCTACGAGGTGCATGAGGAGGACCCGGTCCGCCGCTGCTTCTTCTCCGTCACCCGCGACGAGCAGAACCACGAGCAGATGTGCGGTCTGGCGATCACCAAGCTGCTGGAGGCCACCAGCCCGCTGACCTACGAGCCGAAGACGGATCTCGGCCGCCGGCTGCAGAAGAACGCCCATTGGCTGTACTACAACGGCGGCCGCTATTGGGACGGCTACAAGAAGGCGGTTCCGAAATACTCGCTGGCCGTTCTGTTCAGCTCCTTCCTGATGGGCGAGATCGCGGCGGCGACCATCTTCCACCAGATGGCGGCCGGCTGCACCGAGCCGGTGTTCAAGGAGGCCTTCCGCAACATCGGCCGCGACGAGGGCCGCCACATGGCGATCTGCATGTCGGTGATGGAGCGCGACTATCCCCATCTGGCGGTGGAGGACCGGTCGATCATCACCAAGCAGATCCGCGCCGGCTACCTGTTCCTGTCCGCCGTGCTGTTCGAGCCGCCGCCCCAGTTCTGGGACCTGCCCGACGACTTCATCGCCACCCAGCGTGAGGCCGAGGCCATCGCCCGCAACGCCGGTTTCCACATCCCGGATTACGAGGCAAAGAAAGAGAACTGGCGCAACGCCATGCTGAACCTGAAGGGCGTTCTGGACCGCTACAACATCCCGTTCCCGGCGATCCCGGAGGTCGGCATCACCGGCGAGGAAGTCCGGGACGTCGACATGGACGAGATCATCCCGGTGTTCTGAGGCACGTCCTCGCGGCCCCCTCCCTCCCGCTTCGCGGGTCCCACCCTCCCCCTCTTCGAGGGAGAGGGTGGATTTGCAGTACGGCGGCAGTCCCCTCTCCCACCGAAGGTGGGGGAGGGCTAGGGAGGGGGCATCACCTCTACACTCTCCCCATCCCGCCCAAGGATCCCCCCGGTGAGCCGCATCCGCCTCCACCCCTCGGGCCGCACGGTCGAGTGCCGTGACGGCGAGACCGTCCTGTCGGCGCTGGAACAGGCCGGCTACGCCCTGCCCAACAACTGCCGCGCCGGCGCCTGCGGCGAATGCAAGGTCAAGGTCCTCAGCGGCCAGTTCGACCAGGGCATGGTTCTGGACATGGCGCTGTCCCAGTCCGAGCGGAAGGACGGCTATGGCCTGATGTGCATGGCCAAGCCGATCTCCGACGAGCTGGTGATCGAATACGGCACCGCCGACGCCCAGCCCAAGCTGTTCCCGCCGCGCGAGAACGTGCTGTTCATCGTCACCGACCGCATCCCGCGCACGCCCCGCATCGTGGAACTGCGCCTGCGCCCGCTGGGTCAGCCGCTGCGCTACTGGCCGGGCCAGTATGTGATGTTGGGCGACGCATCGGCCGGCGCACCGCCGCGCTGCTATTCCATCGCCAACGCGCCCCGTCCGGACGGCGAGATCGTGCTGCAGGTGACCCGAGTCGATGGCGGCCCGACCAGCGGCTGGATCCACGACACGCTGACCGTCGGCAGCATGGTGAAGCTGTCCGGACCCTACGGCACCTTCATCGGCGACCCGTCGGTGGACAGTCCGGTGCTGTGCATGGCTGCCGGCTCCGGCCTCGCCCCCATCCTGGCGCTGACCGACGCGGCGCTGCGCCGCGGCTACCGCCCGCCGGTGACGCTGCTGTTCTCCGCCTGCACCCAGGCCGACGTGTACGAGTTGGGGCTGCTCAGCTACTGGCAGGCCAAATACCGCAACTTCAAGGTCAAGGTGACCCTGACGCGCGAGGATGCACCCAATCATCTGAAGGGCCGCATCCCCACCATCCTGCCGGACATGTTCCCCGATCTGTCCGGCCACGCCATCTTCACCGCCGGCAGCCCCGCCTTCGTCGAATCCTGCGTCGCCGCCGCCCGTGCGCTCGGCGCCAGGGACGACCAGATCCACAGCGAAGGCTACGTCTCGCAGCACATCCCGGAGACGTTGCCTGCCGACCGGCTGATGGCGGTCGGCTGAGACGGACGGACCGGCCTCACGCCCTGTGGACGCCGGCGATGAAGCCGTCGATCTCGCGGCTCAGGTCCTTCGACTGGCCGGCAAGCGCGGCGGCGGCGGCGAGAAGCTGATCGGCCGCCGCCCCGGTCTCCCCGGCGCCGGTCCGGATGTCACCCATGCCGCCGCTGACCTCCTGCGCCCCGTCGGCGGCCTGGATCACGCTGCGGGCGATCTCCTGGGTCGCCGCCGCCTGCTGGTCCACCGCCGCGGCGATGCCGGACGCGATGCGGCTGACCTGGGCGATGGTTTCGCTGATGCCCTGGACGGCGGTGACCGCCTCCTGCGTGGCGTCGCGGATGCCCTTGATCTGGCCGACAATGTCCTCGGTCGCCTTGGCGGTCTGGTTGGCGAGATTCTTGACCTCCGAAGCCACCACGGCGAATCCCTTGCCCGCCTCCCCCGCGCGCGCCGCTTCGATGGTGGCGTTCAGCGCCAGCAGGTTGGTCTGGCCGGCGATGGAGTTGATGAGTTCCACCACGGCACCGATCCGCTCGGCGCTTTCCGCCAGCACGACGACGGCCTCGTCGGCCCGTCTGACGTCGGTCACCGCCGCGTCGGCGATGCGGGCGGATTCCCCGACCTGCCGGCCGATGTCCTGAACGGAAGCCGACAGTTCCTCCGTCGCCGCGGCGGCGGTCTGCACATTCTCCGCGGCGGCGCGGGCGGAAGCCGCCACCTGCTCCGACCGGCCCAGGCTCTGGTCGGCGATGCCGGTCAGGCCACGCGCGGTCGATTCCAGCTGCTGGGCCGCCGACGCCAGCGCGCCGGTCAGTCCGCCGACCCGTTCGTCGAAGCCTTTCTGCAGATCGGCGAGCGCCGCGGCGCGCGCCTCCTTGGCCTGCCAGTCGGCCTTCTGCTGGCGGTCCAGTTCGCGGGCGCGGACCAAGCCCTCCTTGAACACCTCGACCGCGCGGGCCATGCCGCCGGCCTCGTCGTCGCGGTCGGCACCGGGCACCGACGTTTCCAGATCGCCGGCGGCCAGCCGGGTCATCGCCCCGGTCAGCGACGCCACCGGACGGGCGATGCCGTCACCGACCTTCCACGCCACCAGACAGCCGAGCGCGACGCAGCCCAGGCTGACCAGCACGGTCAGCAGGGTCAGCCGGTTGGCGTCGGCCATCACGCTGGACTGCGGCGCCGCCACCATGAAGGACCAGACGCCGTCGGCGCCGGCGAAACGGATCGGCGCCAGCCGCAGATAATGCGGCGCGCCGTTCAGCTGCACGATCCCGTCGAAGGCCCGCCCTTCGGCCACGGCCCGGCGGGCGGCCTCCGGCAGATCGTCGTCGGGCTTGGACAGCCGGGCGCCGTCGGGGTGGGCGACATAAAGGCCGGAGCCCGTCAGCACCGCGGCATAACCGTCGTCATAAGGTTTCACCGCGCGCACCAGATCGGTCAGACCGGTCAGCGCCATATCGACGCCGGCCACGCCGATGACGCGCCCGTCCTTGCCATCCATCACCGGGGCGGCGGCGCTGGTCATCAGCCGCTTGGTGAAGTCGTCGAGATAAGGTTCGGTCAGCACCGCTTTCCGCGCGGTGGCCGCCGCCTTGTAATACTCCTTCTCCTGCACGTCGGAGAAGGGATAGCCTTCGCTGTCGTCGGCCTGGACCCCTTTGTCCCCCGGCAGCCACAGCAGGCTCATCCGCCCGGTCTTCGGCAGCCCGAGGATCTCGGTCGTCCGGTCATGGGCTGCGAATTCCTGGTCGCGTCCGTCGAATCCGTCGTCGGCCATGTCCACCCACACACCGGCATAGAGCGGATTGGCTTCCGCCGTCCGGCGCAGATAGCGGTTCACCGTTTCGCGCCGCGGGCTTCCGGTAGAGCGCTCCACCTCCACCAGCGCCGCGGTGGCGCGGGCAGCGTTCAGGGCGGTGGACAAATCGGCGGCCACCCGGGCGCCGTGGCGGTCGGCCGTCTCGGCGGCCAGCAGCACGGCCGCATTGTGCGCGGCGTCGCGCGTCAGAACCAGCGACACCGCCGTAACCGCCACCGCCCCCGCCGCCAGCACGGCGGCCACACCGATGATGATCTTCGTCCTGAAATTGGCCTTCATCGCGACACCGTTGTCCGGTCCGCCCAAAGTTCCGGGATGAACGGAAAGGCGGCACCAATTGGGGAACAGGGGCCACCTTATATTCGATAATAACCGGCTGACATGCCGGTTTTTACGATTCAATGACGAGCCGTTCAATTATCCGGACGACTATGGATCGCGATGCCAACAATGAGACGAATTGCCGCAAGTGCGAAAAGGGCGCCTGCGGATTGCTTGCACACCCCGCCGACGCCCTCATCTCAACCTGCAGACCGGGCTGCAGACCTGACCGCTGCCGCCTCAAGCCCCCTCGTACCGCACCACCTGCTGGTCGATGGCACCGAACACGCTGGCGCCGTCCATGTCGAACAGCTCGATCCGCACGCGGTCGCCGAAGCGCATGAAGGGAGTCTGCGGCGCGCCGTGCTCGATGGTCTCGATCATCCGCAGCTCGGCGAGGCAGGAATAGCCGACGCCGCCGGCCGCGACCGGCTTGCCGGGGCCGCCGTCCAGCTTGTTCGACACCGTGCCCGACCCGATGATGCTGCCGGCCGCCAGATGGCGGGTCTTGGCGGCGTGGGCGATCAGCGTCGGGAAGTCGAAGGTCATGTCGACCCCGGCATCCGGCTTGCCGAAGGCTTCGCCGTTCAGCGTCGTCACCAGTGGCCGGTGCAGCTTGCCGCCGTCCCAGGCATCGCCCAGCTCGTCCGGCGTCACCGCGACGGGGGAGAAGCTGGAGGCCGGCTTGGACTGGAAGAAGCCGAAGCCCTTGCCCAGTTCAGCCGGAATCAGGTTGCGCAAGGACACGTCGTTGACCAGCATCAGCAGCCGGATCTGACCGCGCGCCGCCTCGGCCGAAACGCCCATCGGCACGTCGCCGGTGATGACGGCGATCTCCGCCTCGAAATCGATGCCCCAGGCCTCGGTCGCCGCCGGAATCGGGTCGGTTGGCGCCAGGAAGCTGTCGGAGCAGCCCTGATACATCAGCGGGTCTGTCCAGAAGCTGGGCGGCATCTCCGCCCCGCGCGCCTTGCGGACCAGCTCCACATGGTTGACGTAGGCCGATCCGTCCGCCCACTGGTAGGCGCGCGGCAGCGGCGAGGCCGCCTGCGCCGGGTCGAAGGGCTGGCCCGCCGCCGGATCGGCGTTCAGCGCGCGATAGGCCTCCTCCAGCTTCGGCGCCAGCGCCGTCCAATCGTCCAGCGCCGCCTGCAGGGTGCGGGCGATCTCCGGCACCGGGATGGCGCGGGTCAGGTCGCGCGACACCACGACCAGGGTGCCGTCACGCCCGCCCGCCTTCAAACTTGCCAGCTTCATTCGTCTCTTCCCTTCCTCACAATTCGGCGTCCGGCGACCTTATGGCCGCTCATTTCGCCTTCCAGCTGTCGGCGTAACCGCCCCACTCGACGCCTTCCATTGCCTGGTAGACGTCCAGCGGATCACGGGTGTCGATCATCACCGCGACCTCGTCGGTCTCCTTGCGCTCGAACTTCTGCGCCACCTCGTAGGCCTTCGGGTGCGGCCCATGCGGGAAGCCCGAGGGATGGTAGGTGACCATGCCGGGATGGATGTTGTCGCGCGAGAAGAACTGGCCGCGGTGATAGAACAGCACCTCGTCGAAATCGTCGTTGGAGTGATAATAGGGCAGCTTCAGCGCCTCCGGGTCCGACTCGATGGGCCGCGGCACGAAGGTGCAGATGATGAAGCGGGAGGATATCCAGGTGCTGTGCGCCGAGGGCGGCAGGTGGTAGCGGTGGCTCATCAGCGGCCGGATATCGCGCCAGTTCAGCCGCACCGGCGCCAGATCGCCGTGCCAGCCCACCGCGTCCAGCGGGTTGAACGGATAGGTCATGGCGCAGAGCTGCCCGCGCTTCTTCACCCGGACCAGGGTTTCGCGCTCGTGCTTCTGCGCCTGGAAGGCGTCGTCCAGCGCCGGGACGTCCAGCACCGCCGGGTCGAAGATGGCGTGGGTGCCGACCAGCCCCTTGTGCGGCAGCTTGTAGGCGTCATTGGTGGCCTCCACCATCAGCACCATCACCGCCTCGTCCGTCTCCAGCCGCCAGCAGGTGTTGCGCGGCAGCACGACATAATCGCCCTCGCGCACCTCCAGATGGCCGTAGTCGCAATAGAGATGACCGCCGCCCTGGTGGAAGAACAGCAGGTCGTCGCCGTCGGCGTTGCGGACCAGATGGTCCATCTTGCCCTTGAAGCGCCACAGCCGCACCTGGGTCGCCCCGTTGCCCATCAGGGCCGGCGCCTCCAGCGGGCAATCTGGAATTTTTTGGCCGGGCATGGAATCGACATGGTTCAGGTCGAAGGCGCGCGGGCGCAGCGGCCCGTCGAAGCTGGTCCAGCCTGTCGGCGGGTGGGCGTGGTGCATCTGGGTCGCCGGGCCGAAGAAGCCCTCGCGCCCCATTTCCCGCTCGTAGGTGCCGGCGGGAAGCCGGACATGGGCCTGACGTGACGCGATGCCCTCGACCTTCGGAAACGAAATCCAGTTCTTCATGGCGCTTCCCCTCGCTGCCGCCGATCAAGTCCGCGACGGACACCGGCAGGCTTGTTCCGTTGCCGCCATTTTAGTTTCGTTTGAAACTGTTGCAAGAGCCAAATTACAGCGCAGGATGGGGCCACCCGCGCCCCTTTCACAGACGACGCCCGCCGATGCCGCCCGCCCGCCGTTCCAGCACCGCCGCAACGAAATCCGCAGCCAAATCCGCTGCCGCGCCGGCCGACATCCCGGCGCTGCACCTGACGCGCTTCCTACCCTACCGGCTGTCGGTTCTGGCCAACACGGTCAGCCACACGCTGGCCAAGCTGTACGAGAAGCGGTTCGGCATCACGATCCCGGAATGGCGGATCATCGCCGTGCTGGGCGGCGGCGAGACGATGAGCGCGGGCGAGATCGCGCAGCGCACCGCGATGGACAAGGTGCAGGTCAGCCGCGCCATCAGCCGCATGCTCGATTCGGCGCTGATCCTGCGCGAATCGGGCGACACCGACCGGCGCAAGGCCCTGCTGACCCTGACGCCGAAGGCCCTGGCGATCTATGCTGAGATCGTGCCGATGGCCCTGACCTATGAGGAAGAGGTCACCGACGCCCTGTCGATCGACGAGCGGGCGCAACTCGATACGCTGCTGTCCCGGCTGCAGGCCCGCGCCGACCAGCTGGCCGCCCGCCCGGCACCGGTTACAGCGCGGGCGGAGCCGGTGGACGAGTAAAGCCGCTCAGCCCCCCTTCACCTTGTGCAGCGGCTGGCTGGTGCCGGCATCGACGCGGCCCCGGCCGGGTTCCTCCGCCTCCAGGGGCGCGCAGGCGACCATGGTGGCGAGCGCGCGGCGGGCGAGGCGCTGGTATTCCTCCGTGCCTTCCGACTTCCAGGCGACCTCGTCGGGCCGCAGCTCGCGCATCACCTTGGCCGGCAGGCCGGCCACCAGCGTGCGCGGCGGCACGACGAAACCGGCCTTGACGAAGGCCATGGCGGCGACGATCGACTCCTCGCCGATCTCCGCCCCGTCCATCACCACCACATTCATGCCGACCAGCGCGTTGCGGCGAACGATGCAGCCGTGCAGCACAGCACCATGCCCGACATGCCCGTCCTCCTCGACAATGGCGTCATGGCCGGGGAAGGCGTGGATCGTGCAGTTGTCCTGCACGTTGCTGCCGCGCTGCAGCACGATCCGGCCGAAATCGCCGCGCAGGCTGGCGCAGGGGCCGACATAACATCCCGGCCCCACCACCACGTCGCCGATCAGCACGGCGGAAGGATGGACGAAGGCGGTCGGGTCGATGACGGGGATCACGCCGTCGATGGCGTAGACGGTCGGGCGCGGCAGGGTGGGAGCGGACATAGTCGGCATTCCTCGGTGTCTCTATTCGGTCTTTTGCGGCAAGGCTACACCGCCGCACGCTGTACGCGATACTGATTTTCCGTCATAGTGAGCATGTCTGTATCGCTTCACCGGCAGTCCCGCCGATGATGTAGCGAAGGCTTGATTGGTATCAAATGCAACTGTATCGTTGGCAACAATAACAATTCGCCAGAATGCCGGCCGCTCCGCGGCCGGGCTGCCAACGCGTCCTGTCATGGTTTCCGGGGGAGGAAACGCCCAATGCACGCGACTTTCAGCTATCCGAAATACAGCTTCACACCCTCTGAGGAACAGCGCACCGGCGCCGTCCGGCGCCATCCGGTGGTGGTCATCGGCGCCGGCCCGGTCGGGTTGACCGCCGCGCTCGACTTCGCGCGCAAGGGTGTGCCGGTTGTGGTGCTCGACGCCGAGGACACCGTCAGCGTCGGCAGCCGCGCCGTCTGCTATGCCAAGCGCGCGCTGGAGGTGTGGGACCGGCTGGGCGTCGGCCAGCGCATGATCGACAAGGGCGTGGTGTGGAAGATCGGCAAGGTCTTCAACGGCGACAGCATGGTCTACCAGTTCGACCTGCTGCCGGAGTCGGACCACAAGATTCCCGCCTTCATCAACCTCCAGCAATATTACCTGGAAGATTTCCTGGTCGCTGAAGCCCAGAAAAGCGAGCTGATCGACCTGCGCTGGCTGTCGCGCGTCATCTCCGCCAAGCAGGAGGCCGACCATGTCGTGCTTCAGGTGGAGACGCCCGACGGCGTCCATGCGGTGGAGGCCGATTGGGTCATCGCCTGCGACGGGGCCAAGTCGTCGGTGCGCAAGATGCTGGGACTGGAGTTCCAGGGCGAGGTGTTCAAGGACCGCTTCCTGATCGCCGACGTGGTGATGAAGGCCGATTTCCCGGCGGAACGCTGGTTCTGGTTCGACCCGCCCTTCCACCGCAAGCAGTCGGCCCTGCTGCACATGCAGCCCGACAATGTCTGGCGCCTCGACTTCCAACTGGGTTGGGACGCCGACCCGGAGGAGGAAAAGAAGCCGGAGCGTGTCATCCCCCGCGTCCAGGCGATGCTGGGCGCCGACACGCCGTTTGAGCTGGAATGGGTGTCGGTCTACACCTTCCAGTGCCGCCGGCTGGAGCGGTTCCGCCATGGCCGCATCCTGTTCGCCGGCGATTCGGCGCATCAGGTCTCGCCCTTCGGCGCCCGCGGCGCCAACAGCGGCGTGCCCGACGCCGACAATCTGGTGTGGAAGCTGGCGCTGGTGCTGGACGGCAAGGCGCCGGAGTCGCTGCTGGACAGCTACAGCGACGAACGGGTGGCCGCGGCCAAGGAGAACATCCTGAACTCCACCCGCTCCACCGACTTCATCACGCCGAAGAGCGAGATGAGCCGCGTCTTCCGTGACGCCGTGCTGGAGCTTGCCGTCGACCAGCCCTTCGCCCGCTCCCTGGTCAATTCCGGCCGACTGTCCACCCCCACCACCTACATCGACAGCCCGCTGAACACGCCGGACGGCGACGCCTTCGCCGGCAGGATGGTGCCGGGCGCTCCCGCCACCGACGCGCCGGTGGAGCGTGACGGCCATGCCGGCTGGCTGATGGAGGCGCTGGACGGCCGCTTCACCGTGCTCTACGCCGCCGCCAGCGATGAAATGGGCGGGCCGGTCCCGGCGGAGGTGGCGGAGGCGCTGGACGGTCTCGCCGCCGGGCCGCTGCCGCTGGCATGGCACGCGGTGACCGAGCGACGCCGCGGCATCGCCGGGGAACTGGTCGACAGCGCCGGCCGCCTGCGCGAACGCTACGACCTGACGCCGGGCAGCGTCTATCTGATCCGCCCCGACCAGCACATCACCGCCCGCTGGCGCCGCTTCGACGCCGCGGCCCTGTCCGCCGCGCTGAACCGCGCCACCGGCCGCTGATCCCCCGATTTTCCGGAGTTCCATCCATGGCCAAACTGATGACCGAGCAGCGTTTCGCCAGCCCGGACGACGTGTACCAGCTGCTGATCGACAGCCACCGCGACCTGACCCCCGACCAGAGCACCCGCCTGAACGCCAAGCTGATCCTGCTGCTCGCCAACCACATCGGCGACGCGGAGGTGCTGGCGGAAGCACTGCGCGTGGCGCGGCAGGGGGTGGAGTAACGACGGTGGGGGGAGGTGGCTCCAGCTCCCCCCTGACGCCAAGCCAAAGTTGGCGTACAAGAGCGCAGCCCCTTCCCGTCGCGGAGACTGCGCCGACCATGACCTTGCGCCGCCTGCTCCCCCTGCTGTTCATGCTGCTGTGCTGCGGCCCCGCCCTGGCGGAGGGGCTGACGCAGACGGCGCTGTCGATCCCCGCGCGCTTCCCCGACGGCAGCTCCGCCGCGCTGGAGGCGATGCTGTTGCGGCCGGACGGCCCCGGCCCCTACCCCGTCGTCCTGCTCAGCCACGGCACACCGCGCGATCCGGCTGACCGGGCGCAGATGACGCCGCTGCGGTATCTGCCGGAAGCCCGCGAGTTCGCCCGGCGCGGCTGGGCGGTGGTGGCGGTGATGCGGCGCGGCTATGGCGGATCGGACGGTCCCTACAGCGAGACGACCGGCGCCTGCAGCAACCCCGACTACCTGCATTCCGCCCGCCAGAGCGCCGAGGATCTGCGTCAGGCCATCCGCTATGTCGCGGCCCAACCCTTCGCCGACGCCAGCCGCATCGTCGCGGTCGGCGTCTCGGCCGGCGGGCTGGCCAGCATCGCGCTCAGCGCCGATCCGCCGCCGGGACTGAAGGCCGCCATCAGCTTCGCCGGCGGCCGCGGCTCCGTCGCCGACAACGAGGTCTGCCAGGAGAACCGTCTGGTCGCCGCCTTCGGCACGCTGGGCCGCAGCTCGCGCGTTCCCACCCTGTGGATCTATGCCGAGAACGACCTGTTCTTCGGCCCCGACCTCGCCCGGCGCCTGTGGGAGGCCTTCATCCATGAGGGCGGACGGGCGGAGTTCATCGCCGCCCCGCCCACTGGAAAGGACGGGCATGGCTTCTTCAGCACCGCCATCCCGCAATGGACGCCGATGGTCGACCGGTTCCTGGCGAAGAACGGGCTGGTGCTGCGCGACACCCCGATGGCGCTGACGCTGCCGGCGCTTCCCCCGCCGTCGGAGCTGTCCGCCGCCAACCGGGCCAAATTCCCCGCCTACATCGAGGCCGGCGGCAACAAGGCCTTCGCCGTGTCGCCCGATGGCGCCTATGGCTGGAAGTCCGGCATGCGCAGCCTGGACGAGGCGCAGAAGGGCGCGCTGGAGAATTGCGCGTCCCACACCCAGAAGGGCTGCCGCATCGCCTATCTCAATGACCGCCCGGCCGGCGCTGGCGCCGATGCCGCCGCCCCGGCGGAGGCGCCGCGCGGCACCCGCGTCAGCCTGGAGCCGCCGAAGGAGTTGTCGGCTTCCGGCCGCGACAAGTTCGGCGCCTATGTCGCCGCGGCCGGCCGCAAGGCATTCGCGGTGTCGCAGGACGGCGCCTTCGGCTGGAAATCCGGCATGCCCAGCGAGGACGCCGCCCGCCGCGGCGCCCTGGACAGCTGCGCCAAATACACCCGCCACACCTGCTATGTCGTGATCGTCGACGACCGGCCGCTGCGCTGAGGAAGGTGATTGGGGAGCGGTAGCCCCCTCCCCGACCCTCCCCCGCTCTCAGCGGACCTATGGTCCGCCTGTCGCGTCAGCACAAAGCAAAGCTTTGTGCGAGAGCTTCGCGGG